>CAZHGG010000382.1:2300-6233 GCA_964531755.1 uncultured Polyangiaceae bacterium | reverse complement strand
AAAATGATTCACGGAGCTCTCCTTGCGAGGGTGACACGAGGTGGAGGAAACGCAAAGGTGCGTGAGCGGGCGCGCCCCGCCACGGAGGGGCCGCGTCGGCCCAGCCCGCATGCCCGCGCCGTACCCGTCCGCGGACCTGCGCCGTGACGACGCGGGGGTGGGAGCGCAGCGCGCCGCGTGAAGGGAGTCGGGACGAACCTGCGCCCCGTCGTGGGCACTCGCGATCCCGAGCCTATGGTAGGTGCGTTAGTGTGCGCGTGGGGGGGCGTTATCGCACATGCGAGCCCGAACACCGCGCTCCGAGTCGCGGATCCAGGGATCCACGCGAATCTCGTCCGGTGCTCCTTCGGCGATCGCCGACGGCGCGCAGTGCTGCGTCCCTTCCCCACGGGGAATGGGCTAGCACGGGAATCCTGGAAGTCCAGGAGGGCCGCGCAGAAAAGTTGGCTCGTCGTCGCGGGACCACGCTTGTCTCCACGATCTCGCGGAGTTCGCGATGTCGCGAGTTGCGACTCGCGCGTGCAGCGGAACCGTCTGTTGGTGAGACACCCGGTTCCGCGAGGGACCTGCGCCGTCCAGCGTGTACAAGCCGTGGAGGGACACGGCTCGTGTGACATGGGTGCCAATCCTGGATTGGTCCAAGCGCGACGCACGCGGAAATCACGGGCAAGTTCAGCGTGACGCGCGATATCCGCCCGCGGGCCGGGATTTGCACCGGTGTGACATGGGGGGCGGAGCGTAAACGCGCAGGATCAGTGGAGGAGCCGCGCTTGGCGTTCCCACTCGGCGGGCAGGCCGATGTCGAGGAACACCGGGAACCCGTGGTGCGGATAGGCCGCTACGATCTTCGCTTTGGCGCGCTCGAGCCCCGCTTCGGGAATAGGCAACGTGGGCCGCTCTTCGGCGACCACCGCGATGACCTTCTGGAGGTAGACACGCTCGGCCGTGAGCAGCTCCGGGCCGCCCGTCTTGCCGCGGCCTGGGTGCACGACCGTGGGCTCGAGGCGGTCGAGCTCGGCGAGGCGCGCGAGCCACGCGTCGGTCTTGCCTATCTCGAGCCACGAGTGCACGCCGTTGCCCACGAGATCGCCCACGAACAGGTGCCGCGCCGGCCGCGCGGGATCTCGCCACTCGAGAGCGACGTGGGCTTCGCTGCACCCTGCACCCATCACGTGGAGCTTCAGCGTGAGGCCCCCCGCGGTCAGCTCGGTGGTCGCGTCGCCGAACGACTCGGGCGCGGGCAGCTCCTTCGGGTAGTCGGGCGCGTAGCGGTCGTAGAAGGCGCGGAGGCGCTTCTCGTGCACGCTCGGCAGGAGGTCTCTCACCTGCTTGGAGGTGACCACCTTCACGCCGTGGCGCTGGAAGGTGGCCGTGCCGTTGAACTTGTCGGGGTTCGCGTGGAGCACGACGGCGAGCACGAGCTTCTTGCCTGTCTGGCGCTCCGCCGTCGCGATCATGCGCTCGGCCTCGGAGGGCAGAAACTGCGTGTCGACGGCCACGAGCCCGGTGGGCCCCTCTATCCAATACGACGACGTGGAGAAGCCCCAGGGGATCGACGTGAACTCGGTGACGGGCGCCCGCGCGCGGGCCGGCGCGGCCGCGGGTGGGCCTCCGCAGGCAGAGAGCGCGCACGCGAGGAGCGGGACCGCGGCGAGCGCGGCCCGCCGCGAAGCGCGAGGGGGTGCGGGGCGGCCAGAGCGCGAGGGGCGAGAGGGGCGCGAGGGGCGCGAGGGGCGAGCCGGCATCGCCTACTTCTTGTAGAACACCCGCGTCTGCCGCGCGGGGATGGCCACGGAGGGGCCGCTCGCGGCCACGCCGGTGACGAGCTCGTCGAGCGGGCCGCCCGGCAGCCCCGAGATGGTCTTCTCGGAGTCGCCGCGGTTCACGGCGACATACACGGTGTCGCCGGTGGTGGTGCGCGAGTAGACCCAGGTGTCGGCGTCGGCCGAGATGGTGGCGCGCACGCCGCGCCGCGTGGCCGGGTGCTTCGCGCGAATGTCGAGGAGCTTCTTCACGCGGTCGCGGAGGAAGGTCTGGTTCGCGTCGAGGCCTGTCCACTGCATGAAGCGGCGGTTGTCGGGATCGCCCGCGCCCGGGAGGCCGATCTCGTCGCCGTAGTAGATGAGCGGCGCGCCGCGGTTCGTGAAGAGCACCGCGTACGCGTTCGCCAGGCGCTCGAAGGCCTCGCGCTCTTGGGGAATGGTGGGCTGGCTCGACCACGAGCGGTCCTTGCCGTCGGCGCCCTGGTCGTCGCCCCAGAGGCGGCTGTTGGCCGCCAGGTGGATCACGCGGGGGAGATCGTGATTGCCAATGAAGGTGCTCATGATGGCGTTGCCGCCATAGAAGAAGTCGTTGCCGTTCATGAACGCCGCCAGGTCGCTCATGCCCTGGTATTTGCGCATGATCACCGCCTCGACGAGGTTCTTGCGCAGCGGGAAGTCGAACTGGCCGTCGAGCTTGGTGGCCGGGTCGACGTAGGCCTTCAGCACGTCGCGGTTGCCGAAGTCGTAGGTCTCGCCCACCATGTAGAAGCGCTGCGGGGGCGTCTGCTTCGAGGTGATCTCGGTCTTGATCTGCTGGCGAAGCTGGGTGAGCCAGGAGAGGTCGACGTGCTTGATGGCGTCGGCGCGGAAGCCGTCGATGCCGAGCTGCTTGGCCCACTCCACCGCGTTCGACACCGAGTAGTTGCGCGCTTCGGCGTTCGTGTAATTCCAGTGGGGCAGGTAGTCGGTGAACCAGCAGCGCTCGCGGTCGGGCATCGCGTCCCACGAGCAGCCCTGCCCGCAGAGGCAGTTGCCGCCGCGGCCGTTGTCGTTCGGCCAGAACCACTGCGGGCGCTGCTGGAAGATGCCGCTGTCGCTGTGCACGTGGACCATCGCGTAGTCGAAGAGGATCTTGAGGCCCTTCGCGTGCGCGGCGGTGACGAGGTCCTTCAGCTCCGCCATGGTGCCGAAGCAGCCCTCTTGCGAGAGGTTCCCGGGGTTCGTGGGGTCGTCGATCTGCGGCCAGTAGCCGTGGTAGCCCGAGTACTGGTGGGTGTCGCCGCCCACGCCGCGCCCCACCTTGCTGGTGTTGTTCAGCGGCACGGTGAGCCAGAGCGTGTTGACGCCGAGATCGTTGAAGTAGTTCGCGTCGATCTTCTGCTTGATGCCCGCCCAGTCGCCGCCCTGGTAGTTGGCGATGGGCCCGCTCGTGCCCGCGACGTTGCAGTTGTTGGCGGTGTTGCCGTCGAAGAAGCGATCGACGAAGGCGAAGTAGATGACCGAGTCGCGCCAGTCGAACACCCCGGGCGCCACCGCGCCGGGCTCGGCGCACGTGAACGGCTCGCAGGTCTTCCCGGCGAACGCGTTGTTCGTGTCGTTGCCGACCTGGATCGTGGGCTGCGCGGGATCGTGGAGCCAGGTGGAGCCGTTGACGAAGAACTTGTATTGTACAGGCTTGCCGAAGGGCACGCTCGTGGTGGCCTCCCACACGGCGCCGTTCTTGGTCATGGGGACGCCCGCGCTCCAGGTGTCCGGCCCGCCGAAGTCGCCACGCAGCTCGACCGAGGTCTCGCCCTTCGCCGGGTAGGTGAAGGTGTGCGAGCAGGCCTTGAAGTCCTCCGGGCACACCGGCGGGCCGCCCGTGTTGCCGCCGGAGCCGTAGCCGTCCCCCGGGCCGACGTTCGGCGGCGGGTTGAAGATGCCTGCGTCCGGCGGCGCGCCGAAGTCCTTGTTCTGGGCCGACTCGCCGCTGCACGCGGCGAGCGAGGCCGAGAGGGCGTAGGCGGCGGTGAGGGGGAGCGCGGCGGCGGCGAAGCGGCGAAAAAGCATGGGGCTCGGGAGGAGATGCGGGGGGGCGAGAGGTGGCGGGGAGCGAAGGATCGCGTGGAGCATGAACCGCCCCGGGCGAATGTCAACTCAGGAGAGAGTGACGCCACCCCGGCGGTGGGCG
>CAZHGG010000382.1:0-2200 GCA_964531755.1 uncultured Polyangiaceae bacterium | reverse complement strand
GGCTCACGGGCACGACGGCTCGACGTTCGAGAGGACGAGCGCCGAGTACGCGGGCAGCTCGAGGGTGCCGGAGCTCGGCAGGGTGCGCGTGCCGCCGGTGAGCAGCTCGCGGTAGGCGCCCGGGGGGATCTTCGCGAGGGCGAGATCGAGCGGGCCGAGCGGCTCGCGCGAGAGCACCACGACCACGCGCTGGTCGCCCGGGAGCTCCCGCGCGAAGACGAGCCGCTCGGCGTCCGCGTAGAGGCTCACGTAGGTGCCTCGGCGGAGGGGCTCGGAGCACGCGCGCGCCCGCGCGAGGGCGCCCACGTAGTCGCGCAGGGCTCGCTGCTCGGCCGTGAGCGAGGCCTCGGCCGGGAGCACGCGGCGGCAGTCGGGATCGGACTTGCCCGCGAGCGCGACCTCGTCGCCGTAGTACACGACCGGCACCCCGGGGAGCGAGAACACGGCCGAGAAGCCGAGGCGCTGCTTTTGCAGCACGGTCGCGTCGGTGGTGTCTCTCGCGGGCTCCCAGGTGTCGCCGCTCGTCGTGCCCGCGCTGACCGAGGCGAAGCGCGAGACGTCGTGGTTGCCGAGCATGACGCCCATCACCGCGCCGGCGCCGCCCCAGGCCTTCTCGCTCTCGCGCATCGAGGCGTCGATCGCGGCGAGGCCGGCGCCTCGCGCGTCGGTCGGCACGCCCGCGCGCTTCTCGGCGATGGCCTCGCGCAGGGTCCACATGAGGGGGAAATGAAACGTGCCGTCGAGCCCGAAGGGGCCGAGATCGCGGCGCAAGAGGTTGTAGGCGCCCGGGCCCGTGAAGTTCTCCCCGAGCACGAGGAGCGGGTTCCCCGGGTGGGCGAAGCGCCGGCGGGCCAGGTTGGCGATGCGCCGCGTGGCCGCGCGCGGGGTCATGGGCACCGCGTCGATGCGGAAGCCGTCGGCCTCGAAGCGGTCGAGCCACCACACGGTGTCGTCGGCCGCGGTGCGGGCGAGCTCGGCGTTCGCCCAGTCGAGATCGGGGAGATAAGGCGCGAACCAGCAGGTGTCGATGTGCGTCGCCCAGTCGCAGTCGCGCACGCCGCACACGCAGGAGGCGTCGCCGTCGACGAAGTCCCCGCGCTTGGCGTACGGGTGGGCCTCGTGGACGTGGTTCGGCACCACGTCGAACAGCACACGAACACCGCGCCCGTGGGCCTCGCGGAGGAGGGTGTCGAGGGCCTCTTCGCCGCCAATTCGCGGGTCGACCTCGCGCGGCGCGATAGGCCAATAGCCGTGGTAGCTGGAGTACGAGCGCCCGTCGCTGCCGGGGTATTTCCCCTCGGGGTTCCTGTACACGGGCGAGAGCCAGAGGGCGTTCACCCCGAGCCGCTCGAAGAAGCCCTCCCGCAGCGCCTGGGTGACGCCGCCGAGCGTGCCGCCCGCGCGATCGGCGGGGGTCGCGGGCGGCGCGAGGGGGCCCTCGGGGCCGCGGAAGCGGTCGAGCACGACCTGGTACATCACGGTGTCGCGCGTGTCGTACGGCCGCGCCTCGACCCACGCGGTGGCGCGGGCGCTCTCCGCGGGGGTGCCGTCGGCGGCGGTCGCGGCGAGGGTGAACAGCGCCTTGCCGCGCGGCAGGCCGCGCAGCGGGAAGCGCACCTGGCCGGTCTTTGGATCGCCCTCGCCCCGCACCGTGGCGCCGTCGCGCGTGGTGGCGACCAGGCTCCCGGGCTCGAGCCGGGCCGGCTCTCCGCCCGCGTGCCTCGCGAGGAAGGTGGCGCGGATCTCGCCGTCGCCTCGGGGATCGACCGAGACCGCGTCGACCCGCAGGGCGGGTCGCGTGCAGTCTGCAACCTCCACGAGGGTGACCTCGCGGCCCTCCGCGAACGCGGTGGTGGGCACGGTGCGGTCGGTGAGGGGGACGCCGTCTTCGTAGATGAGGTAGCGCTGCTCCCCCGGGGGCAGCGTGAGCGTGAGGGCTCGCCACCCGTCGGCGACGGCCTCGGGCTCGACGCCGGGGCGCCGCCACCCGTTGAAATCGCCTGCGATCTCGACGCGCGCGCCGCGGCTCGCGGGGCGGTGCCAGATCGTGGTCTCGCAGGAGCGCTCCTCGGGCACGGACGGGCTGGCGGCGCAGCCCGCGAGCGGGCCGGCGAGGCCGACGACGGCGACGACGGCGGAGAGAGAGCGACACGCGGCGCGCACCCCGAACACATGGGCCGCGGCGCGGCGTCCGTCAATG
>CAZHGG010000381.1:0-6246 GCA_964531755.1 uncultured Polyangiaceae bacterium | reverse complement strand
AAGGAGCCCGAGGGCGCGCGCCTGCCCACGCCGAACCGCGCGGCCCCGCCGCTGCCGCAGGTGTCGCAGGAGCTCGGGCAGATCGACCCTGCGCTGACCGACCGCGCCTTCGAGCGCGTGAGGCCAAAGCTGCTCGCCTGCCAGACCCAGGGGCAGAAGCGCCTCGACTACCTGGCGGGCGACGCCAAGTTCTTCGCGCGCATCGACGCCTCGGGCAAGGTCCGCTGGATCTACCTCGAGGAGTCCACCCTCGGTGATCGTGACACCGAGCGCTGCGTCCTCGACGTGCTCACCGCCGCGCCGTGGCCCGCGCCCGTCGGGGGCGAGGCCGAGGTTCAGAAGGGCTTCGGCTTCGACCTCCAGGACGCGCGAGAGCCCGCAGCCTGGGGCCCCGAGAAGGCCGCCACGGCGGCCTCGACCATCGCCGACGCCGTGAAGCGCTGCCGCGACGGGAGCAGCGGCCCGCCCTTCCAGATCACCGTGTACGTCGAGCCGGACGGCAGCCAGGGCAAGGTGGCCGGCGTCGGGGTCGCGAGCCGCACGAAGGAGGCCGCAGCCCAGAGCGACTGCGTCGCCGCGGCGGCGCGCGGCCTTCGCTTCCCGAGCCCCGGAAGCTACGCCGCGAAGGTGACCTTCTCCCTCTAGTTTCTGCGCATTTTTACGAATTATTTCCATACTTTGCGCGCGTGGCGCGCCGGGAGCCTCCATGGACCTCGAGCTGACCGAGACCCAAGCGCACGTGCGGCTCGCGGCCCGCGACTTCGCGACACGGGCGATCGCCCCGAAGGCCCGCGAGATCGACGAGCAGGGGCGCTTCCCCGAGGAGCTCATCCGGGGCCTGGGTGAGCTCGGGCTGCTCGCGGTGAACGTGCCCGACGATGTGGGCGGTTCGGGCGCTGGCGTCGTGTCGTACGGCCTCGCCATGCAGGAGGTCGCGGCCGCGTGCGCGTCGACCGCCGTGACGATGGCGGTCACGAACATGGTCGGCGAGGTGATCTCCACGTTCGGTACGCCGGCGCAGCGAGAGGCCTACTGCCCCAAGCTGGCGAGCGCGGAGTACCTCGCCGGCGCGTTCGCCCTCAGCGAGGCCGGCGCCGGCAGCGATCCGGGCGCCATGCGCACGGTCGCCCGCGACGACGGCGACTCGTGGGTGCTCGACGGCGACAAGCAGTGGATCTCGAGCGGCGCGTACGCGGGCGTCTTCGTGGTGTGGGCGCGCACGGGCGACAGCACCGCGCTGCCGGGCACGCGGGGCATCTCGTGCTTCCTGGTCGAGGGTGGCACGCCGGGCCTCAAGGTGGGCCGCGCCGAGCAGAAGATGGGGCTCCGGGGCTCGAACACGGCCGCCCTCGAGTTCGAGCGCTGCCGGATCCCCAAGTCGGCGCTGCTCGGCAACCTCCATGGCGGCTTCAAGGTCGCCATGATGGCGCTCGACGGCGGCCGGATCGGCATCTCGTGCCAGGCGCTCGGCATCGCGCGCGCCGCGCTCGAGGAGTCGGTCCGCTACGCGCGTGATAGGCGGGCGTTCGACCGGTCGCTCGGCGAGCTCCAGGCGATCCAGTGGAAGCTGGCCGACATGAAGACCGAGCTCGACGCGGCGCACCTGCTCGCGATGCGCGCCGCGTCCTTGAAGGAGGCCGGCCGGCCGTTCTCGCGGGAGGCGAGCATGGCCAAGCTCTTCGCGAGCGAGGCGGCGAACCGCATCGTGAACCACGCCGTGCAGATCCACGGCGGCTACGGCTACATCCGCGAGTTCGCGGCCGAGCGCCACCTCCGCGACGCGCGCGTCACGACGATCTACGAGGGCACGAGCGAGGTGCAGCGCTTGGTCATCGCGCGGAGCATGGTGTCGAGCTGACCCGCCAGCTCTGCCGCGCGCGGGGTCCGCGCTCCCTTTGCTTGAAGTCTCGCCCACAAAGTGGCACTCCTGCACTCCTCGTGTCGAACGCCATCACCCAGGGCATCCGCGTCTCGGTCTCCACCCAGTACGTGCCGGAGCAGTCGTCGCCGAAGGCGCACCGCTACGTGTTCGCGTACACCATCCGCATCGCGAACGAGGGGCCCGAGCCGGCGCAGCTGCGCAGCCGGCACTGGATCATCACGGACGCGAACGGCAAGGTCGAGGAGGTCCGCGGCCCGGGCGTCGTAGGGCAACAGCCCACGCTGCGCCAGGGCGAGCAGTTCGAGTACACGAGCGGCTGCGTGCTCGCCACGCCCCGCGGCGAGATGCGCGGCACCTACCAGATGCACCGGCCCGACGGGTCGCGCTTCGACGCGACCATCGCGCCCTTCGCCCTCGCCCTGCCCCACTCGCTCAACTGACCGCGCCCCACGCCACCCCACGCCACGCCCCACAGAGGAGCGAGCCCCCGATGGACGAGAGCACCTACTACCGCCACGCGGAGGCCGCGTTTCAGCGGGTCGAGACCGCGCTCGAGGCGTTCGACGCCGACGAGGTCGACTTCGATCGCGCCGGCGACGTACTCCGCGTGACGTTCCGCGACGGCGGGAAGTGCGTGCTGAACACGCAGCGCCCCACGCGGCAGCTCTGGCTCGCGGCCGACGCGCACGCGTGGCACTACTCGCTCGACGGCGACGGGGCGTGGCGCGACGACCACGGCGGTGACGTCGACCTCTTCGCGCGCGTCGCCGAGATCGTCGGCAGGCACGTCGGACGCACGACCACGGTCTAGTCTCGCCGAGGCGCGCACGCTCGCGAAGGAAAGCGACGCGACCTCGCGACGCCGCTTGCATCTCCGCCGGTTCCCGCTAGGTTGCGAGCACTCACTCACGTTTCTCCGCTACGACGACGACGACGCTCTCTCGCTTCAAACCAGGGATCGCGGACCTCGCTGCAAACGGCAACGACGCGAGGGGACGGAAGAAGCTTCCGTACCCGACTTCCGATCTCAACGGCTGATTGGATGGCAGGTTTTCTGACCGGGCCGTGATTCGAATCGAGACACACATGGGCAATCGTCTTTACGTCGGCAATCTCTCTTTCAACTCCAACCAGGACTCCGTCCGCGCGGCCTTCTCGACCTTCGGCGAGATCACCGACGTGCACGTCGTCTCCGATCGCGAGACGGGCCAGTCGCGCGGCTTCGGCTTCGTCACCATGGGCACCTCCGAGGCGGCGCAGAAGGCCATCCGCGAGATGAACGGCGCGCTCCTCGACGGCCGCGCCCTCAAGGTCAACGAGGCCGAGGAGCGCCAGAACCGCAACGGCGGCGGCGGCGGCGGTCGCGGCGGCGGCGGCGGCGGTCGCTGGTAGGCGACGAGCGCCCGCGCCACGGCGCGCGCTCACTCGGGAAGGCCCGGCCCCGCGAGGGGTTGGGCCTCTCTCTTTTTTCCCGCGCGGGGCGGCCCGCCTCAGCCGTCCGCGGCGCCGTCCGGCACGTTCACGCCCACGGCTTGACGGAGGTCGGCGTAGAGCTCCCCGGTGGCGAAGAGGTACAGCGCGCCGAGCTTGTCGCGCGCGGAGGCGCCCGCGCGGCTCGGGGGCTCCACCTCGATCGCGCGGCTCGCGGTGGCGACGTCCTGCGACAGAAGCAGCCCGACGCGCATGGCGGCCTGCTCGGCGGCGCGGCACCACCGGGAGACGTCGAGGCGGGCGCCCTCGGCGCGGGCGATCTCCACGGCCCGCCTGACGCTCTCGCGCTCCGCGGGGGACATGAGCGAGACGAGCAGGCGGTCTTGCTTGGTCGAGCCGCCGTCCGAGCCTCGCTCCCCCATGGCGACCCGCACGGCCGTGGCCAGGAGCCTCGTGAGCTCGGCGGGGGCCCGGAAGAGCGCGGCGGGGGCCAGCTCGGGGCGCTGCTCGGCCAGCGCCGTCCCCACGAAATAGGGCAGCAGCGCCTCCCGGCCGACGACGCCGTCGACGTCGACGGTGACCGCGCCGAACGGCGTGACCGAAGACGCGAACGGCGCGCCGGTGGGCGTGGACCCCACGAGCAGCTCCGGATCGCCGAGCGCGAGGATCTCGGCGCCGTCGTGGAACATGGTGCGGATGGCCTCGGCGCTCCGCGAGTGGGCCCGAGAGAGCGGCGTGCCGAAGGCGCGGACGCGCTCCTCGTCGCTCATCTGCGCCTCGAGCAGGCGGCACATGGCCGGCGTCATCCACGCGAAGACGCTCGTGAGCATGGGATCGAGCTCGTCGGGGAAGAGGTGCGAGGTCCACGCCTCCTCGAGGAGGCTGCCAGGCACGTCGCCGAGGCCGCAGGGCGGGTAGTCGTCGATGAACTGCTGCTCCTCCGGGGACGGCACGCGAAACTCGGCGAGCACCTGCGCGGTCGCCAGCGCGCGGTCGAACCTGCGCTGGCGGAGGAACACGCCGTAGAGCAGCTCGTAGCAGCGCGCGTCGTGTGGATCGCGGCGGAGCTCCTGGCGCAGCACCGCGTAGGCCCGATCGAGCTCGTCGTGGGCGACGAGGTCTTCGACGGCGGAGAGATCCGCGGGCGCGGGCCCCGCGGGCGCGTCGCGCTCGTGCTCGTGCTCGTGCTCGTGAGCGTCGTAGGCGCCACCGTGCTCGTAGCCATGAGCGTCGCCGCCCTGGTCCGGCTCGGGCTCCTCGGGGTTCATGCTCGCCAGCTCGCGATCGAGCGACTCGCGCAGCTCGATATCGCCGCTCGCGTCGGCGCGCGCGCGCATGCGCCGGTACGCGGCCTCGAGCGCCGCTGGCTCGCCGAGCTCGCCGAGGACGCCGACGAGCGCGTGGAACGCGTCGTCGCGCGAGCTGTCCGCGTCGAGCGCCGCCTCGTAGAGCTCTCCCGCGCGCGCGCGATCGCCGAGCTGCCCGTGGGCGACCTCCGCGGCGGCCATGAGGGTTCGGGCGCGACCGTCCGCTGTGCCGCGGTCGTGAGCGACGCCCTCGAGCAGGCCGAGCAGCGCCTCCCAGTCCTGGTCCGCGCCGTAGGCCCAGTGGCTCGTCTTGAGGAGCCAGTCGTCGTCCGGGCGGAGCGCGAGCGCCTCCGCGACGACCGCCTTGGTGGACGCCACGTCGTGGAGCTGGTGCGCGTAGAGCTCGACGGTCGCGACCAGCGCTGCGTAGCGCGCGTCGGGGTCGGACGTGGCGCGGGCGCTCCGGAGCCGCATCTCCGCGGCGCGCGGTAGATCGCCGAGCGCGACGAGGGACTCGGCCAGCACGTCGAACACCCCCGCGCCGAGGTCGGGGAGCGGCCGCTGGCCGGTCGGGACGTCGTCGGCGTCATCGGCGCCGACGAGGAGCGCGCGATCGAGCAGCTCGACGACGCGCGCGTGGTCGCCGTGGGAGCCCAGGCGCCTCGCGAGGGTGGCGACGACGTCGACGTCGAGCTCGGGGGCGCGCGCGGCGACGTGCCCGAACGCGGCCGCCGCGTGCGGATCCTCCGCGGGCGCGGGCGCGCCCTCCCGGGCGAGCACGTCGGCGAGGCGCTCCACCGGCTCGAGCTCCGACGGCAGCGTGTCCGCGGCGGCCAGCGTGGCGGCGAGCGCCTTGGTCAAGTCACCGATACCTATGGCAATTTTCGCCTTCGTGAGGAGCCTGGCGAAGAGCGCGGCGGGGTCGCGATCGCGGGCCGCCGCGGTGACCAGCAGCTCGCAGGCCGGCTCGGCCTCGGTGAACCGCCCCGCGGCCACGAGCGAGCTCAGCACAGCGACGGCGGCGGCCTCGTTCGAGGGATCGGCCTTGAGCGCCGCCTCGTAGGCGCGATCGGCGTCGTCGGCCTCACCTAGCGCGCCGAGGCGCGCGCCGAGCTGGAGGAGGAGCTGGCCCTTGGTCCGCTGGGACTCGGTCGCGTCGATGCGCCCGCGGAGCGCCAGCAGCGCGCCCCGCTCGTCGCCCACCTCCCGCGCGACGCGCTCGATCCCCTCCCACGCCGCCGCACAGGTGGGGTCGGCCTGCGTCGCCTGCTCGTAGAACCTCCGGGCCTCCAGCGGGTCCTCGCACGCGAGCGCGACGGCGAGGTACTGCTCGGCCTTCTTCGCGGGCTCGCGCGCCAGCTCCGCGAGCCGGACGCGATAGCCCCGCGCGACCGTGAGCTCTTGCATGCGCTCGGCCAGCATCGCGGCCTGGGCGAGGATGGCCTCGCTCGTCGGCGAGAGGCGGGTCGCGCGCGCGATCTGCTCGGCCGCCCCGACCTGATCGCCGAGGCGGGTCTCGCTGAGCTCCGCGGCGTACGCGAGCGCCTCGGCGCGCGCGGCGTCGTCGGCCTCCACCTCGGGCGCGGCGGCGCGCGCGCAGACGGCCTCCACGAGACGCGGCCAGTC
>CAZHGG010000380.1:0-6254 GCA_964531755.1 uncultured Polyangiaceae bacterium | reverse complement strand
GTCGTTCATGGCGACACCTCGCCTACGGCTCGGGGCCGCCCTAGACCTTCGTTCGCCCCTTCGGGGCTCACTTCAGGTTCTCGGAGGATCGCGTGACGAACGGCAAGCGAGCGCACGCCGCCCGGGTCGAGCCCGCCGCCAAGCGCGCGGCGAGGGCCCGCGGGGCGGAGACAGCGGGCGACGAGGTCGGCGCGGCGGAGCTCGGGCGACGAGTCGCCGAGCGCCTCCGCGAGGCGCGCAAGGTGCGCGGCATGTCGCTCGACGACCTCGCTCGCGCCTCCGGTGTGAGCCGCGCGGCGCTCTCGCAGATCGAGACCCACAAGACGAACCCCACGCTCGCCCTGCTCTGGAAGATCGCCGTGGGCCTCGGCCTCCCCTTCGCGGAGCTCATCGGCGAGTCGAAGAGCGGCGCCGCCGTGCTGCGGCGCGCCGACGTGCAGGTGCTCCGCTCGCCCGACGGCAAGCTCGAGAGCCGCCCGCTCGCGCCCGCGGGCTCGTCGCCGCTCGTCGAGGTGTACGAGCTCCGCCTCGCGGCCCGCTCCACCTACGCGTCGGAGGCCCACGCGCCGGGCACGCGCGAGCTCGTCGTGGTCCTCACGGGCGCCCTCCGACTGCGGCTCGGCGCCGAGGTGCACGACCTGGCGGCGGGCGACAGCGTGTCGTTCGCGGCCGACGCGCCGCACGTGTACGAGAACCCGGGCGCCTCCGAGGCGCGGTACCACGACGTCATCGTGTACGCGCGCTGACGCGGCTCACCTCCGGCGCGCGCGCCGGGCCTCGTCGCGCTCTTTGTCGCGCGCGCGCTTCTCGCCCTTGTGCTCGCGCGCCACGTCGCGCCGCCGGGCCTCGTCGTTGCCCTTCAGCGAGGCGAGCGGGAAGAGGGTCTCCTCCACCCGCGCGAGGCCCGCGTCGACGACGGCGCGCACCACCTCTTCGCTCGACTTGTAGCAGGCGTCCGACTCGTCGAGCGGCACCTCGAGGTCGGTGTTCACCACGATGCCGTCGCGGCGGTACTGCTCGTTCACCTTCTCCTGCGACAGCGCGCGCTTCGCCTCGCCGCGCGACAGCCGGCGGCCCGCGCCGTGGTTCACCGAGAAGCCGCTCTTCACGGCGCCGGGCAGCGGCCGCAAGATGAAGCTCTTGTCCCGGTTCGAGCCGGGGATGAGCACGGGGTGCCCGTCGACCTCCCAGGGAGTTCCCACGAGCGCCGGGTGCCCGCCGGGGAACGCGCGCGTCGCACCCTTGCGGTGCGTCCACACCGCGCCGTGCTCGGGGTGGTCCTCGGCTTGGACCAAATTGTGGCTGATCTCGTAGACCAGCTCGAGGTCCTCCCGGAACACCTTCCGGAAGGCCGCGGCGATCTCCTCGAAGAGCACGAGGCGGTTCACGATGGCGAAGTTCGCGCCCGCCGCCACCGCGTCGAGGTAGCCCTCGAAGTGCGGCGAGTCGGGCGTGAAATAGCCGAGATCGAGCTCGCCGGGCTCCGCTCCGGCGGCGGCGCGCTCCTCCCTATAGAGCTCGAAGTAGTTCGTCGCGAGGCCGTGGCCGAAGCCGCGGCTGCCCGTGTGCACCTGCACGTGCAGCGTGCCCGAGGGCTCGCCACGCTGCAGCTCGATGAAGTGGTTGCCGCCGCCGAGCGTGCCGAGCTGCTCGAGGCCGCGCTCGGGGGCGCCCTTGCCGCCCCAGGGGATGTCCCACGCGTCGCGCACGGGCAGGCGCTGCCGCTCGGCGCGGTCGCGGGAGATCGCCGCGTCTCGCCCCGCGAGCTTCTCGGCGTAGTGCTCCGCGCCGCCGCGCACGATCTCCTGGAGCGCCGCCGGCGAGAGCGCGCGCCGTGCGCTCAGGCCGCCCGCGCCGAGCGCGACGCGCTTCGTGACCTCGGTGTTGAACGCGAGCCTGCGGTCGAAGGTGGCGCGCTCGAACGGCACATGGCTCTTCGCGCTCATCATGCCGCAGCCGATGTCGAAGCCCACCGGCCCCATCGCGACCGCGCCGCCGTCGCGCGCCGTGAGGATCACCGAGCCCACCGGCACGCCGTAGCCCTGGTGCACGTCGGGGGTCACGCACGCGAGCCTCGTGCCGGGGAACCGCGTCGCGTTCACGATCTGCCGGTAGAGCGTGGGCTCGGCCTCGACGAGCAGCGCGCGCGTGAGGAAGAGCCGCACGGGCACCTCGGCGGTGTCGCGCGTGGCGAGCTCGAAGTACCCGTCGCGGGGCGTCGCGAGCGCCTTCCAGTGGCTCTCGTCCTGGAGCTTCACCGCGCGGCCCGCACGGTCGCGAGGACGGCCAAGGCGAGGTCTTGCTGCCACGCCTCCGGGCGGTAGCTCGAGGGCTCGACGCGGGGGCGGAGCTCCTCGCCGAGCGTGTCGAAGCGGGCGATGAGCGTGCGCTTGGGCCCGAGCTCGACGAGGACGACCGTGGCGTTGAAGCCGTGGGCCACGACGCGTTGCATGTATCCTGCATGTGATGCGACGGTGAGCTTCTGCGAGCGCCCGGTCGCCTCCACGAAGGCGTCGCGCTTGCCGCCGGGGAACATGGGCGCCACCCCCTCGGCCTTGGCGGCCTCGATGAGGTCCTGGGGCACGACGCGCAGCCGCCCGCGGAACGTGTACGCCGGAGGCACCGCCCCGTTCACC
The DNA here is from genome assembly GCA_964531755.1 of uncultured Polyangiaceae bacterium. Lineage (GTDB taxonomy): Bacteria > Myxococcota_A > Polyangia > Polyangiales > Polyangiaceae > JAAFHV01. The sequence continues at coordinate 3,618 of CAZHGG010000380.1, read as the reverse complement.
TGGATGGGCGCCGCGCTGAGCTGGGAGGTGAGCAGCACGCCGCCCTTCTCCTCGTCGAGGAGGAAGACCTCGCCGGGGTACTGGAGCTCGAGCTTCTCGCCCGGGAGCTTCGCCACGGACCACGTGGCGCGCGGCGGGAGCGCGGCGTCGGGCGTGTCGGGCATGGGCATCGTCGGCGGGGGCACGACGAAGCCGAACGCGCTGCCGCTTGGCGCGGGCGCGGCGTCGCTGGCGGAAGGGGCGGGCCCCTTCCGGTCGCACGCGGAGAGCCCGAGCGCGATGGCGAGCGCGAGCGCGGCGGAGAGAGGCGAGGGGAGCGGAGCGAGCGGGCGCATGCGCCTCGCAGCGTAGCGAACGCCGGCGGTCGACGTCACGCCTGGCCTGGTGGGCGTCGCCCGCCTACTTCGCCTCGTAGAGACACGCGCGCGCTCCGTAGTCGCGCCGCCACGTCTCCGCGAGCGCTGTGAAGTCGGTGAGCGCGACCACGCCGCGGTCCCGGAGCTCGACCATCGGGGCGAGCGTGCGCGTCTCGAGCGCCTGCATCGCGTCGGCCCCGAGCAGCTCGGCCGGGGGGACGTGCTGCGACGACGTGAGGAGGCACCCGGGCGCCGTGGCCCCCGAGCGGTAGCGCTCGACGAGCTCCAGCACGCCGGGGAGATCGTGGCGGAACGCGCCGATCGCGGCGATGTTCCCCCCGGGGTCGTCCTCGAAGTAGTGGTCCGGGTCCTTGGGCCGCCACACGCCGCTCACGATCGGGTCGTTCACGTGGTTGGGTGTTCCGCTGCCCATGAGCAGGTCGCCGCGCCACGACGCGGTCGGGAACCGCTGGCCCGCGACCGGGGCGCGGAAGCGCTCCCAGTGGGAGAACTGCGGCAGGCTCGGGTCCCAGATGTGGCCGCCGATCACCGTGCTCCCGCCCACGCCGAGCTCGGTGAGCAGCTGCGCGACGTCGGTGTAGTTGTAGCCGCCGTTCTCGTGCGAGTGCGGGTCGATGCGCACGCCGAGCGCGTCGCGGAGGTAGAGCAGCACGTTCCTCCCGCCGGTGGAGGCCGTGACCGTGGCGTCTTCGAAGCGCTGCGCGGCGAGCAGGAACTTCCAGTCCGGCTGGAGCGCCCACGGCACGCCGAGGCGCTTCATGACCGCGCCCGCCTCGAGGAGGCGCGCGCGGAGCGCGAGGTAGCTCACGCGCGCCGCGGGCGCGGCGAGATCGCCGGCCGGGGTGTTGTCCTCGATGTGCGTGAAGAACACGACGTGCACCTTGGGCGCGGCGGGCGCCGGCGGGGCGGACGTGGACGTCGAGGGCGCCGGCGGGGCGGGCGCGGACGCCGAGGGCGCCGTGGAGGCGGAGGTGGACGGCGAGGGCGTCGAGTCGCCCTGGCCGCACGCGGCCCCCGCGGCGAGGACGAGGAGGGCGCGCGCGAGCGCTCGCAGGAGCATGGTGAACTGTAGCGCGGCGCGCGCGGAGGTGCCTATGTGGACCTCGCTCGAACCGCTTCGCCCCCGCGCCGGCTCCCACTCGTCGCCATGTTCGCTGTCGCCGCGCTCCTCTCCGCCCTCATCGGCGTCACGCTCGGCCTCCTCGGGGGAGGCGGCTCGATCTTGACGCTGCCCATGCTCGTCTACGTCGTGAAGCTCGACGCCCGCGAGTCGATCGCGAGCTCCCTCTTCGTCGTGGGCGTGACGAGCCTCGTCGGCGTGATCGCGCACGCGCGCGCCGGCAACGTGGTGGGGCGCGTTGGCGCGGTGTTCGGCGTCGCGGGGATGGCGGGGGCCTACCTCGGCGGGCGGGTCGCGCACTTCGTGCCGGCGCCCGTCTTGCTCGGCGCGTTCGCGCTCATGATGCTCCTCACGGCCGCGGCGATGCTGCGCGGCAAGCGCACGGGCCCCGCCACGGAGCGCGAGCTCGCCGTGGCGAAGGCGCTCGGGCTCGGGTTCGCGGTGGGCGTGGTCTCGGGGCTCGTGGGCGCGGGTGGCGGCTTCCTCGTGGTCCCCGCGCTGTCGCTCATCGGCGGGCTCCCCATGCCGCGCGCCGTCGGGACGTCGCTGATGGTCATCGCGCTCCAGTCCCTCGCGGGCTTCGCCGGGCACGTCGCGCACGTCTCGCTCCACCTCCCGCTCCTCGGCGCCGTCACGGCGGCCTCCGTCGTCGGCAGCCTCGTGGGCGCGCGGCTCGCCGGCCGCGTGAAGCCCGAGACGCTCCGCAAGGCGTTCGGGTGGCTCGTGCTGGCGATGGGGCTGTTCCTCCTCGGCAAGCAGGTCCCCGGTCGCCTGGGCGAAGTGGGGACGCCCGTCGCCGTCACGGCCGTGCTCGTGGCGGCCGCCGGGTCGCTCGCGCGCGGGCGCTCGACGCCCCATGTTACACCCACCGAAGGACCCTTGGAGACGAAAGCTGTATGATACACGAAAACGCCGCGCCGCACGCCATGGGCTACCGGGACACTACGCCTGCCGCGGTCGCCGCGGCGGCGGGCAAGGTCCGCCTCGTCGACGTCCGCGAGCCGCACGAGTTCGTCGGCGAGCTGGGGCACCTCGCCGGGGCCGAGCTCGTCCCGCTCGCCACGGTGGAGGCGGCGGCCGCCGGGTGGGACAAAGACGCCGAGCTCGTCCTCGTGTGCCGCTCCGGCGCGCGGTCGGGGCGCGCCGCGGCGCTCCTCACGCAGCTCGGCTTCACCAAGGCCATGAACATGGTGGGCGGCATGCTCGCCGTCCACCAGGCGAGGCTCCACGTCGAGCGCTGAGCGGGTGTCGACGCCCGCCGCGTGGGGTGGGGCCCCATGGGGCTTTGCCCAATGCGGCGGGGGCGGCGCCTGCCGCCCCGGAGACAGGTCTGACGCCCGATCGCCGAACATCGGGCGTCGGACCTCGAGGCCACGCGGCGTTGCTCCCGGCCGAAGACTTGAGTATTCGTGGGCGCGCCGGGGCAGCTCCGCTCCGTCGAACCCTCCCCGGTGCAGAAGGCTCGCATGTTGTGCCTCACGATTCCGACCGATCCCGGGTGGGTGCGGGCCGCGGCGGCGGACCTCGAGGGCGTGCTCGTCGATCACGCCCACTGCGAGATGAAGGCCGCGACCCACGCGCTCTCGCTGGTCGCGAGGCACCCGAGCAACCTGGCGCTCGTGCGCGCGCTCACGGCGCTCGCCCGCGAGGAGCTCGATCACTTCGACCGCGTCGTGGGGTTCCTCGAGGGGCGGGGCGTGCTGCTCGGGCACCCGCCGGTCGACGCGTACGCGGCCGCGCTCCGCGCCGAGTGCCAGCGCCTCCCGCGGGACGGCACGCCGCTGCTCGTCGATCGCCTGCTCGCGGCGGCGCTCATCGAGGCGCGCTCGTGCGAGCGCTTCAAGCTCCTCCGCGACGTCGTGGAGGGCGACGACGAGCTCCGCGCCTTCTACGACGAGCTCTTCGTGTGCGAGGCGCGCCACTTCGCGACCTACCGCGACCTGGCCGTGCGCGCGGCGCTGGGCGACGAGGCCCTCGTGGCGCGACGCCTCGCGCTGCTCGCGGCCGCGGAGGGGACCATCGTCGAGCGCCTCGCGGAGAACGCCTCGCGGAGCACGGTGCACGGATGAGCGACGCGCAGGAGCCCCTCGCCGCCACCGCGCGCGACGTCGAGCGCGCGGC
>CAZHGG010000379.1:0-6259 GCA_964531755.1 uncultured Polyangiaceae bacterium | reverse complement strand
CGGCGGGGGCAGACGGCGCCGCGGTCGCCCTGCTCGAGCGCCTCGAGCTGTCGTGCGGTGAGCCCTCGCGGCTCGCCGACCCGCTCCTCGCCGCCGCGCGCTCCGAGTCGCCCGACGTCCGGCGCGACGCGTATGAGCGCCTCGCGGAGATCGACGGACGCAAGCAGGACGCGGCGAGCGCGCTGCTCTGGCACCGCTCGCTCTTGGAGGAGCAGCCGGGCCACCTGCCGAGCCTCCGCTTCATGGAGCGCGCGCTGCTCGACCGCGGGCGCGCGGACGACCTCGAGCCCATCATCTCCGCCCTCGCCGAGACCCTCCGACCCGAGAGCGTCGCCGAGCGCTCGGCCCACGCTTTCTTTGCTGCCGAGCTGCAGGGGCCGTCACCGGAGGGCCGGCAGCGCCGCTACGATTTGGTCAAGTTGGCTTACGAGTCCACCCCGGCGCTCTGGTCGACCCGCGCGATGTACAGCCACGCGCGCGAGCGGCGCGAGGACGCGCTGGTCCTCGAGAGCATTACGCGGCTGCTCGAGACCGAGGAGCGTCTCCCGGAGATCGCGGCGCTCCTCGTCCGAGCGAGCCAGGCCGCCTGGCGCCTCGGCGCGCCCGACGCGGCGCGTGACTACCTCGAGCAGGCGGCGGCCACCGATCCGGGCGACGTCGTCACGTGGGCCTTCCTGGCCGACGCGCGCGCGGAGGGCGGCGACACCCAGGGCGCCGCCGAGGCGTGCGAGAGCCAAGCGCGGACGAGCGTGGTGCCCGCACACCAGCTCGCCGCGTGGTATCGCGCGGGTCAGATCTGGCTCGAGCAGCTCAACGACGAGGAGCGCGGCGTCCTCGCGCTCGAGCAGGCGATGATGATCGACGCGGGCTACGCCGACGTCTTCGAGCGGCTCTCGGCGCTCTACGCCGCGCAGAACAACGACGTCGCGCTCGTCGAGCTCCTCGAGATGCGCCTCGCGAAGCTCCCGGCGGACGACGCCGGGCGCCTCCCGCTCGCCCTGCGGCTCGCGCAGACGCTGGCGGCCATGGGCGACACGCAGCGCGCTCGCGACGTCCTCGACGAGACGCTCACGGCCCACCCCGAGCACGAAGAGGCGCTCTTCACGCTCGCAGAGCTCCAGGTGAAGGACGGCGAACACGAGGGCGCGGAGGCGACCTACCTGCGCCTGTCGCGCCTCCCCCTCTCGGCCCGCCAGTCCCGCCGCGTGTTCGACGCGCTGGCCGATCTCTACCTCGGACCGCTCGCGAACCTGAGCCGCGCGGAGGTGGCGCTCATGGAGGTGCTCAAGCGCGCCCCCGAGGACCTCCCCACCCTCGAGCGCCTCGTGGTCGTGCACCGCCGGCAAGACGACGTCGTGCGCGCGCTCGAGGTCCAGCAGCAGCTCGTCGCGCTCTCCGCCACGCCCGAGCAGCGGACCGCGGCGCTCATCGCCCTCGCCGAGATCTACGAGACCGTCGCGCGCGATCCCCGGAAGGCCGAGGCCACGCTCGAGGCCCTCCGCAAGGAGTTCCCCTTGTCGGTCGCGGCGCTCCGCGCGCTCGCGGGCTTCTTCGAGCGGCAGCAGCAGACGGCCGCGCTCCACGTGCTGCTCGATCGCGCCGCCAGCGACGCGCGACGGGCCTTCTCGGGCGGGCGCTTCGTCACGTCGCTCTTCGAGATCCTGGGCGCCGCCTACGAGCTGCGCGGCAAGGCCGACGCGGCGCGGGTCGTCGCGGGCACGCTCGCGGCGATCCAAGGCCAGTCGGTCTCCCTCGTGGGCGCCGAGCTCCGCGCCTCCGACCCGGCGCTCGACGAGCTGCTCGCCCCGGAGGTGCTGAGCCCCGCGCTGCGCGGGCTCCTGCGCCGCGCGGGCGACTCGCTCGACCGCGGTCACCCGTTCGATCTGACGGCCCTCGCGGCCACGCCCCTCGACCCGAACGATCGATTGGCGCGGCTCATCCAGCAGGCCGCCAGCTCCATGGACCTCTCGGGCCTGCTCGTCCTCGTCTCGCCCAAGCTCGGCGCCGTCGCGATCCCTGGAGCGTCCACGCCCCCCACGCTCGTCCTCGGCGAGCGCCTCTTCGAGGTCACGAACGACGCGGCGCGCGCGTTCCAGGTGATCCGCGCGCTCAAGCTCCTCTCCGTGCGCGCTTCGGCGCTCGTGCGCGGCAAGTCGGAGGAGGTCAACGCGCTCGTGTCGGCGTGGCTCACGCTGTTCAACCCGAGCTGGGAGCCCTCGAACGTCCCGCCCGCCCTCCTCGAGGAGATGCAGCGCAGGCTCGAGCCGACGATGCCCGCCGAGGACCCCGCGCTCGGCGTCGCCGCGCTCGAGGCCGCCGGGCTGCTCGGCACGTCGGGGCCGCAGCTCCGGGCAGCCGCGCTCGGCTGGGCGAACCGCGTCGCGCTGCTCGCCGTGGGCGATCCCTCGGCCGCGCTCGACGCCATCGCGTGGAGCCTCCGCGAAGAGGGCGCCCCGGCGGGAGAGGACGATCGCGCCGCGTGGATCGCGCGGCACGCGGAGGCGCGCGACCTCCTCACGTTCAGCGTGAGCGACGCGTACGCCGAGGCGCGGGCGCACGCGAAGCTCTAGCCCGGACGGCCCGCGCTACTCGACCGATAAAACCTCGTATTTATTCACCTTTTTACCGAGCTCAACCTCCACCTCGTCGCCCTCACGCGCCCCGAGCAGGGCGCGACCGAGGGGCGACCGAGGGGTGACGATCATCACGCGGCGGCCGGCCACCTCGAGCTGCTCTCCGCCGCCGGCGGGGGCGAAGAGGCACACGAGCTCCTGCTCGGGCCCCGCCAGGGTCACGAGGGCGCCCGCGCCCACGACCCCGCGGCCCTCCAGCCTCGGGAGCGCCTCGAGCACGCCCACCGTGCGCTCGAGCTCGCGCACGCGCTCGCCCTGGGCGCCCGCCAGGTAGCTCGCCTCGATGGCCCGCGTGTCCTTGTCGTTCTCCGGCTTGGCCTCCTCGTGGGTGGCGCCTGCCCTGGTCGCCTCCGCGGCCGCGGCGGCGGTCGCGAGCGCCGCGCGGGCCGCGGAGACGAAGGCCGCGATCACGGCGCGCTTGTCGAGCTTGGGTGACACGGGGCCGCAGAGCCTACGAGGTCTGCGCGGGCCTGGGAAGCGCGCGAACGGCCCCGCGCGCGTGATGAGCGCTTGCCCACCCGGGGGCGCGAGGCTATTGGGACGCGTCCGCAGCGCCCCTCCGCGCGCGGCCCTTAGCCTCAGAGTGTTTTTTGCGAGTGTTTGAGAGAGAGAGAACCGCCATGCCGAACGACAGGCTCCGCAACGTCGCGATCGTCGCCCACGTCGACCACGGAAAGACGACGCTCGTCGACCACATGCTCCGCCAGGCGGGCACCTTCCGCGAGAACGAGGCCGTCGTCGATCGCGTGATGGACTCGAACGACCTCGAGCGCGAGCGCGGCATCACGATCCTCGCGAAGAACACCAGCGTGCGCTGGGCCAACGACAAGGGCGAGAGCATCAAGCTCAACGTCGTCGACACCCCCGGCCACGCCGACTTCGGCGGCGAGGTCGAGCGCACCCTGCTCATGGCCGACGCGTGCATCCTCCTCGTCGACGCCGCCGAGGGGCCCCTCCCGCAGACGCGCTTCGTCTTGAAGAAGGCGCTCGAGCTCGGCTTCCCGATCATCCTGGTCATCAACAAGATCGACCGCAGCGACGCCCGCCCCGACGAGGTGCTGAACGAGGTCTTCGACCTCTTCTGCGACCTCGACGCGAGCGACGCGCAGACCGACTTCCCCGTGCTCTACGCCATCGGGAAGCAGGGCATCGCGAAGCGCTCGCTCGACGATCCGTCGACCACGCTGAAGCCGCTCTTCGAGACGATCCTCGCGCACGTGCCGCCGCCCGAGGGCGACGCCAGCCTCCCCCTCCAAATCCTCGTCAACAACCTCGACCACGACGACTACGTGGGCAAGCTGGGCATCGGCCGCATCGTGGCGGGCACGGTGCGCGCCAACCAGCCGGTGGTCATCCTCAAGGACGGGCGGCACGTGAAGGGCACCATCAAGGTGCTGGCCACGTTCGAGGGGCTGAAGCGCGCCCCCGCGCAGGAGGCGCAGGCCGGTGAGCTCGTCGCCATCGCGGGCATCGACGACCTCGAGGTCGGCGACACCATCGTCGACGCGTCGCCCGGCTTCGAGGAGCGCGCGCTGCCGCGCATCGTCGTCGAGCAGCCCACCATCAAGATGCGCATCGGGGTCAACACCTCTCCGCTCGCCGGCAAGTGCAAGGCGTCCAAGTTCTTGACGAGCCGCCAGCTCCGCGAGCGGCTCGAGCGCGAGACCCGGCGCAACCTCGCCGTCCGCATGGAAGAGACCGACACGCCCGACACGTTCGTGGTGCTCGGGCGCGGCGAGCTCCAGCTCGCGATCCTCGTGGAGACCCTCCGCCGCGAGGGATACGAGATGCAGCTCGGCAACCCCGAGGTCGTCACCCGCGTGGTGGACGGCGAGGCCCAGGAGCCGCATGAGCTCGTGGTGGTCGACGTGCCCGAGCAGTTCATCGGGGTCGTCACCGAGCGGCTCGGCTCGCGCCGCGGGCGCATGCTGAAGATGGCCAACCCCGGCTACGGCCGCGCGCGCCTCGAGTACCGCATCCCCAGCCGGGGGCTCATCGGCTTCCGTGGCGAGTTCCTCACCGCGACGCGCGGGACCGGGCTCCTCAACACCGTGTTCGACGGCTGGGAGGCCTGGGGCGGGCCCATGGCCAAGCGCCAGACCGGCGCCATCGTGTCGGATCGCGCAGGGATCTCGACACCTTACGCGCTCCACCACCTCCAGCCGCGCGGCACTTTCTTCCTCGGGACCGGCGTCGAGGTCTACGAGGGCATGATCGTCGGCGAGCACAACCGCCCGAACGACACGGACGTGAACGCCATCAAGGAGAAGAAGCTCTCCAATGTGCGCAACCACGGGAAAGACGAGAACGTCGCGATCGCGCCCCCGCGGATCCTCACCATCGAGACCGCCATGGAGTGGATCGACTCCGACGAGCTCGTCGAGGTCACGCCGGACGCGGTCCGCGTGCGCAAGCAGGTGCTGCAAATCAACAAGCGCCAGCGGCGGAGCGACGCCATCGAGGACGCCCAGGCGATCGATTACTGAGGCGGAATTGGCCCCAACCGGCCGCGGCCCTTGGTACTCTGACGACGTGAAGGCGCCACCCCGCAGCGAGGCTCCCGCGTGGACGCGCTAGGCCGATCCACGCGCAAGCCGGGCGCGATGATTTGCGGCAAGTGGCGCATCGTCCAACACCTGCGCTCGACCCCCACGACCGCCTCGTACGCGGCGCTGCACCGCAACGGGGCGGAGGTCACGCTCAAGATCCTCCACTCGAACCTGGCGGGCGACAAGGCGCTCCAGGCGCGCTTTCGGCGCGAGGCGTACGTCGCGAACACCGTCCCGCACCCCGACGCGGTGAAGGTCATCGACGACGACGAGACCGAAGACGGCTGCGCGCTGCTCGTGATGGACCACTTCGACGGGGACACGCTCGAGGAGCTCCGCATCCGCAAGCGCGGCAAGCTGCCCTACGAGCAAGTCGCCGGGTACATGGAGCAGCTCCTCGACATCCTCGCGGCCGCCCACGACGCCGGCGTCGTGCACCGCGATCTGAAACCCGAGGCCGTCCTCATCACGAAGGAAGGCCGTGTAAAGGTTCATGATTTCGGGACAGCGCGCGTCCTCACCGAGACCGCGAATCTCCACGAGATGACCGCGGCCGGCCTCGTCGTCGGCTCGCCCGCGAACATGGCCCCGGAGCAAGCCCGTGGGCAGCGCGATCTGGTGGACGCCCAGAGCGACATCTTCTCGCTCGGCGCGCTGTATTTCATGCTGCTTTCTGGGCGCCCCGTCCACGACGAGGAGAGCCCGCTCGCGGCGCTGATGGCCGCCGCGAGCCGGCCCGCGCCCAGCCTCCGGAGCGTGGTCACAAGCGAGGTGCCGGACGGTGTCGTCGACGCCGTCGATCGCGCCCTGGCGTTCATGAAGGTCGATCGGTGGCCCGACGCGCGCGCGTTCAAGGCCGCTCTCCGCGCCGCCCGCGGAGAGATGATCGACACGTTCCCGCAGGCCGGTCGGCGCGATCCGCTCGCCGACCTCATGGGCAGCATGAAAGACGGGGCGGCGCTCGCGGTGGCGTTCGCGACGGGCACGCAGGACGACCCCGGCTTCGAACCCGATCGCCCGCCCCCGCCTCCGGCGCGGGCTTCGCAGCCCACGGCGGCTCGCCCGCAGGAAGTGCCC
>CAZHGG010000378.1:0-6262 GCA_964531755.1 uncultured Polyangiaceae bacterium | reverse complement strand
GGTCGTGGGGACCGCGGGCGCGGTCGCGCGGGCGGTGACGACGGGCGCCGCCGGGAGGGCCGCGGGCGGCGCGACGCGAGACGAGTACAGGAACCCGCCCCCCACGAGCAGGGTCGCGAGGATCACGCCAATCGCGACGCCGCCGATGGCGTTGTAGCGGCTGTTGTCCTCGGCCGGGGCCTGGAGCGGGTACCCCTGCGGGCCGATCTGCGAGTACGAGCCGGAGAGGTCGGGTTGGGTCGGGAAGCGCTGCGAGCGCGACATGTCGAGCGCGTCGCGCACGATCACGGGCTGCACGCCGCTCGCGGAGCGGGGCGCCCGGCCCGAGGGCGTCATGGCCTCGTCGCGGAGATCGGTCGCGGACGCCGCCTGCGCGCTGCGGATGCGGTCGCGTCGCCGATCGATGCGCTCGCCGATGCGCGCGCGAACCGCCTGCGCCACGTGGGCCTGCGTGACGACCTGCCCCGTGCGCGCGAGCCACTCCTCGAGCGCCACGCGGAGCTGCTCGGCGGACTGGAAGCGGCGCTCGGGCTCGGCCGCCAGCGCGGTCATGACGATCCACTCGAAATCGGGCGGGTACCCGGGGGCGCGCTCCGAGGGGCGCACGTAGTGGCCCTGCAGGAGCGCCTGGATGGTCTGGAGATCGCTGTCGGACCGGAACGGCGCCACGCCGAGCGTGGCCTCGTAGAGGACGCACCCGGCCGAGAAGACGTCGCTGCGTCGATCGGCGATGCCCCCGACCTGCTCGGGCGACATGTACGCGAGCTTGCCCTTGATCTGGCCCGCGCTCGTGTTCTCGTGGAGCTGGCCGAAGGCCTTCGCGACGCCGAAGTCGGCGACCTTCACGTTGCCCTCGGCCGAGATGAGGATGTTGTGCGGCGAGAAGTCGCGGTGCACCACGCTGAGGTGCGTGCCGTCGTCGCCCACGAGCTCGTGCGCGGCGTGGAGGCCCGCGCACGCGTCGGCGAGGATGCGCGCGACGATGCGGAGCTCGAGCGGGTAGGTCTGGGGCCCCTGGGTGGGGCGGATGACGCGGCTCAAGGAGTCGCCGCTCACCCACTCCATCGCCAGGTACAGCACGCCGTTCTCTTCGCCGAGCTCGTACGTCTCGCACACGTTCGGGTGGTGAACGTTGGACGCGATGCGCGCCTCGTCGAGGAACATGCGCTCGAACTCTTGCTCGGACGCGAGGTGCGGCAGGATGGTCTTGATGGCGACGAGCTTGGTGAAACCGCGCTGACCGTGCATGCGCGCGGCCCACACCCGCGCCATGCCGCCCCGCGCGACGGGGACGAGGAGCTCGTAGCGACCGAGGCGTGTCCCCGGCGCGAGCTCGCCGGGCTCGTCGACCTCCATCGCCTGGGGATCCACCATCATCGAGGTCAAAGAATACACTCCCGGTCGGCAGCGCGCACGAGATTCGCGGCCAAGCTCAGCGCTCGGCGCGCCCCTCTTCGCGGAGGCGCGCCCCTTCGAGCAGCAGGAGGTAGCCCTCGAACGCGTGCGCGAGGCCGACCTCGTCGCCGCGCCGCGTCGCGCGCACCAGCGCCCGAAACGCGGAGAAACGACGCCCATCGAGCCCGAGGAGGTACGCGGCGAGCGCGGGCTCCTTGGGCGCTCCGTCGCCGCCGAACGCGGCCCCCACGGTCGCCAAGAGGCGCGAGAGGGCGATCTCCGTCGAGAGCACCGCCGCGTGCGCGTCTCCGCGCGCGAGCTGCGCCTCGAGGCGCTCGACCACCTCGCGCTCGTCCGGCGACGGGAACATGTGCACGAACGACAGCGCCGCGCCCTCCGGGAAGCGAGGCGGGCTCGGCACGGGGGGGAGCGAGGACACGGGCGGCGCGGCCCGCACGACGACGCGCGCGGGGAGCTGCGCGGAGAGCGCCGTGCCGGCCTCGGCCATGAAGCCGCGGGGCGCCACCGTGACGCGCCCGTCGTCTGCCGGTGGCTCGAGCGCGAGCGTCGGATCCGCCTCGAGGAGCGAGGTCGAGAGCGGGGAGACCACGGGCGCGGAGGGCCCCTCTCGCGGCGGGCTCGACGGGTCCCGCGGCGGCTCTTCGGGCGCGTCCGACGCGGGGGCCGGCGCGCCGATCACCTCCGGGAGAGCCGGCGCGCTCGGCGCGGGGCGCGACTCGGGGCCCCGCCCGTCGTAGGCGGCGACGACGAGCTCGACGAGGCTGTCGAGCCCCTCGAGCACGCCCTCCCCGGTGAGCGCGACGGTGCACCGCGAGGGCACGCTCCCACGGTTGAAGCGCCCCTCGAGCTCCTCCACGGGGACGAGGTCGGTCAGATCCCGCTTGTTCCAGTGGAAGGTGTGCGGGAGCCCCTCGAGCGGGCGCTCGAGCTTCTCCAAGTTCTCACGAAGATCGTCGAGGGCCTCTTGGTTCGCCTCGAGGCGGCCGCGCTGGGAGTCGGCGACGAAGACGACCCCGTCGACGTTCGACAGGACGAGCCGGCGCGTGGCATCGTAATAGAGCTGCCCTGGCACCGTGTAGAGCTGGAGGCGCACGGTCACGCCGCGCACCTGCCCCGCCCGCACCGGGAGGTAGTCGAAGTGGAGCGTTCGGTCTTGCTGGGTGGCGACGCTCACCATTTTGCCGCGGTGCTCGGGCTTCGTGGCGGCGAAGAGGCTCTGGAGTGTGGTGGTCTTGCCCCCCAGCCCCGGGCCGTAGAACACGAGCTTGAACGACAGCTCCCTCGTATGGGGGTTCAGCGTGGGCATGGGGTTCGCCTCTGCGCGGCCTCCATCAGAGTATGCGGTCCGTGCGCCCGCGTGGGAACTTTCACGGAGGCGCGCCGCGAGCCGCGCCGCGGGGCGGGCGGGTGCGCTATTCTCCAGGGGCATGCGCGGCTACATCGATCTCCACTCGCACTGGGTCGCGAACGTCGACGACGGCGCGCGCTCCCCGGAAGAGGGCGCGGCCATCCTGCGGGGCCTCCGGCAGATCGGGTTCTCGACCGTGTACGCCACACCGCACACTCGGCCGGGCATGTTCGAGAACGACGCGGCGGGGCTCCGCGCCGCGTACGCGCGCACGCTGGACGGGCTCGCAGCGGTCCCGAGCGCCGAGCTGCCGGACGTGCACCTCGCCAGCGAGCACTACTTCGACTCCCTCGTGTTCGACCGCATGCGCACCGGCGGCGCCCTCCCGTACCCACCGCTGCCCGGCCAGGCGGCCCTCCGCGTGCGCCCGATCCTCATCGAGTTTCCGCCCGCCGCGTTCCCGGCGCAGGCGCAGGCGCGCTTCTTCGACCTGCGGCGCGCGAACCTCGCGGCCGTGCTCGCGCACCCGGAGCGATACAACCCGGTGTGGGCCGACGACGCCTGCCTCGACCCGCTGATCGACGCCGGGGCGTCGCTGCTGCTCGACCTCTGCTCCCTCGTGGGGAAGTACGGGCGGGCGTCGCAGCGCGCCGCCGAGAAGCTCGTCGAGGAGGGCGCCTACGAGGCCGCGTGCTCCGACGCGCACCGCCCCGAGGACGCTGAGGTCACGGCCCGCGCGATCGAGCGCCTCGGCGCGCTGGCCGGCGCCACCGAGGTCCAGCGGCTGCTCGTCGACGGGCCCACGAAGGTGCTGCGCGGGCGGGGAGCTCCCCTCGCCTGACGCATTTTCGGCGCGCGACCAAAGGGACGCGACGCGAGCGAGAGAGTCCTGTAGGGTGTCGGCGCTCGTGGCTCGACGAGGCTCGGCGACCCCCGGGCTCGTGTGGGAACCGCGTGAGGGAGGATGAGAATGGCTGAGAAGATCGCGATTATCGGTCTGGGGTACGTGGGCCTCCCGGTGGCGCTCGCCTTTGCGAAGGCGTTCCCCGGCACCGTGGGCTTCGACATCCACAAGGAGAAGGTCGCCGAGCTCCAGCGCGGGTACGACCGAAACCACGAGATCTCGGAGGCGGAGCTCACGTCCAACCCGATCAAAATCACCAGCAATCTCGAGGACATGCGCGGCTGCACGTTCTTCGTCGTGGCCGTCCCCACCCCCGTCGACAAGAACAACGTCCCCGACCTCACGCCCGTCGTGCGCTCCTCCGAGTCGGTCGGCAAGGTCATCGGCAAGGGCGCCGTGATCGTCTACGAGTCCACGGTGTACCCGGGCGTCACCGAGGACATCTGCGGGCCCATCCTCGCGAAGGTGTCCGGCCTCGACCGCGCCGACTTCGCCCTCGGCTACTCGCCCGAGCGCATCAACCCCGGCGACCACGAGCACACCCTCGAGCGCATCGTGAAGGTCGTGTCGGGCGAGGACGCCGCGACCCTCGACCGCGTCGCCGCCGCATACGGCGCCATCATCACCGCGGGCATCCACCGGGCCCCCTCCATCAAGGTCGCCGAGGCGGCGAAGGTCATCGAGAACACCCAGCGCGACCTCAACATCGCGCTCATGAACGAGCTCGCGCTCATCTTCGACCGCATCGGCATCCGCACCGCGGACGTCCTCGCGGCCGCGGCCACGAAGTGGAACTTCCTCAAGTTCCGCCCGGGCCTCGTCGGCGGCCACTGCATCGGCGTCGACCCGTACTACCTCACCACGAAGGCGCAGGAGCTCGGCTACCAGCCAGAGGTCATCCTCGCGGGCCGCCGGATCAACAACCACATGAGCGCGTACGTGGCGCAGCGCACCGTGAAGATGCTCATCAACCTCGATCGCCCGGTCAAGCAGGCGAAGATCGGCGTCCTCGGGCTCACGTTCAAGGAAGACTGCAACGACCTCCGCAACAGCAAGGTGCCGGACATCCTGGCCGAGCTGCGCACCTTCGGGGTCGCCCCGATCATCCACGATCCCATCGCGAGCGCGCCCGAGGCCGTGCACGAGTACGGCCTCACGCTCTCGTCGCTCGAAGAGTTCAAGGACCTCGACGCGCTCATCTTCGCGGTGAGCCACAAGCAGTACCTCGAGATGGGCCAGGCGAAGCTCGAGTCGTTCGTGCGCGAAGGCGGCGTGCTCGTCGACGTGAAGAGCGCGCTCGACCCGAAGAAGGTCGGCCGCGGGCTGGGCTACTGGAGCCTGTGAGTGTCGGAGGCCACTGCCGCGCGCGGTGAGCGCGGGATCTTGCGGCGAAACGCCGGCAAGCTCGTGGCTTCGGCGATCATCACCGTCAGCATCCTCGTCACGCTGCAGCGGGGTGGGCTCACGCTCATCCCGCGCGGCGTCTCGTTCCAGAACGTCCGCTGGTGGACCGTCCCCGCGTACGCGCTGACGTTCCTCGCGATGACCTGGTTTCGCGCCGTGCGCTGGCGCTTCTTGCTCCGCTCGTTCGTCACGATCACGAAGAGCCGCGCGTTCGCGATCTCGTGCATCGGCTTCGCCGCGATCCTGCTGCTCCCCTTCCGGCTCGGCGAGCTCGTGCGCCCGTACATGGTGCGGGAGCCCGGCAAGGTGAGCCTGTCGTCGGCGACGGGCTCCGTGGTCGCCGAGCGCGTGGTCGACGGGCTCTTCCTGAGCGGGCTGCTCGCGGTCGCGCTCATCACGGTGCCGCACCTCGTCCCGCTGCCCGAGCAGGTCGTGGGCCTGCCCATCCGGGTCGCGCAGGTCCGGGCGAGCGGCTTCGTGATGCTCGGGGTGTTCGCCGCCGCGTTCGTGACGGTGTTCGTCTTCTACTTCGCGCGCGACTTCGCCCGCCGCGCCACGCTGGCGGTCTTCGGCCTGGTTTCGAAGCGCCTCGCGCGCAAGCTCGCCGAGCTCGCCGAGAAGCTCGCCAACGGCCTGCACGCCTTCGGGAACGCGCGCGACGCGGGGGGCTTCCTCTTCGAGACCGCGGTCTACTGGGGCATCAACGCCTGCGGCATGTGGCTGCTCGCGTGGGGCTGCGGCGTCGTCCACGCGGACGGCTCCCCCATCACCCTCGGCGAGAGCTGCGCGCTGATGGGCATGCTCGGCGTGACCATCCTCATCCCCGGCCCGCCCGGCCTGCTCGGCGTCTTCCAGGCCGGCATCTACGCGGGCATGTCGATGTATTTCCCCGAGAGCGTCGTGGTCGGCGCCGGCGCTGCGTACGTCTTCCTGCTGTACGCGTCGCAGCTCGCCCTCAGCACCCTCGTCGGCGGGTTCTTCTTCTTCACTCACAAGGGCGCCGTCCGCGAGGCGCTCGACGCGCGCGATCACGAGAGCCTCAGCCCCCCCGCCGACGCCGAGTCCGCCTGAGGCGAACCACGCGCCGCGTCATTCGCGCGGGTGCTCACGAAAGACTTGGCCGAACGCCGCGGAGGGGCTAGCCCTGAAGGCATGTTCCGTCGGTTGCTTCGCGCGCGGCTCGCGCTCGG
>CAZHGG010000377.1:0-6269 GCA_964531755.1 uncultured Polyangiaceae bacterium | reverse complement strand
CGAGCGCCGCGCACCCCGCGAGGAAGGCTCGCCGCGTGACGCGAGGCGCGGCTGCGGGTGGGGGGCGCGGCGCCCGCGGGCTCACGGCCGCGGCGCCTCCCAACACCGGGCCTCTTTGAAGATGCGCACGAGGTCGCCGTCCACGTGGCCGTCCTTCACCGAGTACTCGAGGATGTCGATGGCGCGCTCGAGCGGCACGGCCTTCTTGTACGGGCGATCGCTCGCCGTGAGGGCGTCGAAGATGTCGGTGACGCTCATCATCTTCGACTGCACGGGGATCTCCTCCGAGCGCAGGCGGTTGGGGTAGCCGGTGCCGTTCACGCGCTCGTGGTGCGCGCCCGCGATGTGCGGCACCCGCCGCAGCGCTTTGCCCCACGGGATCCGGGAGAGGAAGCGGAACGTGTGGGTCACGTGTTGGGTGATCTCGTCGTATTCGAGGGGCGTGAGCGAGCCCTTCTTCACCGACAGCGCCGTGACCTCGTCCGGCTCCAGCAAGAGGCGGGTCTCTCCCCGCAGGTCGAGGTACCACTCCTTCGCGAGCGCCTCGATCTTGGCGAAGTCGCCGGCCGCGAGCACGGTGGGCTCGTTCGCGGCGAGGATGGTCTGCATCGACTCGTCGAGGGTGCGGATGCGCCGCGTGTACTCGTCGTCGAGCGCGCGCAGCTCCGAGAGCGGCGCCTGCCGCTCCACCGCCTGGAGCTTGCGCGAGAGGATGTCGGTCTCGATCGAGCGCGCCACGAAATCGAAGCGCGCGCGGATGAGCTCGAGCCGCTCGTCGAAGAGCTTCTTCGCCTTCACGAGCACGCTCTCGCGTACACCTATCTTGCCGAAATCATGAAGCAAACTTGCGTACTCGAGCTCGCGCAGATCCTCCTGGCCGAACGTGGCAGCGGCGTACGGACCGGTCGCCGTGCGGTCGACGGCCTTCGCGAGCGCCACGGTGAGGTTCGCGACGCGGCGCGAGTGGCCGCTCGTGGTGGGATCGCGTGACTCGATGGCCTCGACGCTCGCGCGGACGAACCCTTCGAAGAGCGCCTGGATCTCTTGGTAGAGCGTGGCCGTCTCGAGGGAGATGCCCGCCTGCGCCGCGACCAACCCGAGCAGCTCGGCGCTGCGCTCGTCGAAGGGGACGACCTGGAGGGCCACCGCGTCGTCGCCCACGACCTTCGCGCGGGGATCGCGCTTCTTGTTGATGAGCTGGATGACGCCGAGCACCTCGCCGCGCTGCGAGATGAGCGGCACGGTCATCATGCTCTTCGTGCGGTAGCCGATCTTCTCGTCGAAGCGCCGGTCGAACGCGAAGGTGGACGACGCGGGCAAGGCGTACACGTCGTCGATCATGATCGCGCGCTTCTCGACGGCCGCCGCGCCGGCGATGGAGCGGTTCGACAGCGGCATCGTGAACTCGCGCGAGTCGAACGAGATGCTGTCGTTCTGGGAGAGCTTGAACCGCAGGGACTCGCCCTCGTTCTCGACCACGTAGATGCTGCCCGCGTCGGCGCCGGTGACGAAGCGGCTCTTCTGTAGGATGAGCCCGAGCAGCTTGTCGACGTCGCGCTCGGTGGTCATGGCGCGCGCGATGTCCACGAGCTCGTCGGTCTCGAAGCGAAAGCGCGAGAGCGAGGCGGCGCGGCTCTCGGCGTGGCCCTTCGCCTCGAGCAGCTCGAAGGCGCGCTCGGTCGCGACCTCGAGCTCCTCGCGGCAGGCGTCCGCCGGGAGCACGGTGGAGATGCCGAGCCCGCTCGCCCGCGTGAAATCGCGCGAGCGGGGGCGCCCGACCAGCACGAGGAGCGCGGTGCCCTCCGCGCAGCGCTGCGCGAACGGCGCGACGAGGGCGCGCGCGTCGTCCCACACGCGCGCCGGCACGTACACGACCATCCCGCCGTCGCGGAGGAGCGACACGAGGAGCGGGTGCGGGCGGCCGGCCTTCGCGCCGTGCGGCAGCTCGCCCAGGCGCTCGGCGAGGCGGTTCATCTCGTCGTAGAGCCCCGCGGGCGCGCCTGCGTGCGGCTCGCTGCGTGGGGTGGTGTCCGCCGAGTGGGTCATGGTGAGCTCCCGCGAGGGCCGTGACGGGCCCGAGGAATGCATCCTACCCGAACGCCGGCCGCTGGTAACCTCGGGCGCCGATGCCGCCCTCGTCACCGCCCTCGTCGCCGTCGCCGTCGCCGTCGCCGTCCCCGTCGTCGCCGTCGTCCCCGTCGCCGTCGCCGTCGCCGTCGCCGTCCCCGTCGCCGTCGCGGACCGTGGACGCGGCCGCCCTCGCCGCGCTCCGCGAAGAGTACGGCGACCGCGGGATCGATCCCGCGACCCTGCCCGACTCCCCCCTGGTGGCGTTCGACGCGTGGCTCGCCGAAGCCCTCGCCGCGGGGCTCCCCGAGCCCAACGCGATGACCCTCGCCACCCTGGGTGAGGCCGGCCCCGAGGCCCGCGTTGTGTTGCTAAAGGCTCGGGATGAAAAGGGTTTTGTCTTCTACACGAACTACGAGAGCCAGAAGGCGCGCGAGCTCGGCCGGGAGCCCGCGTGCGCCCTCGTGTTCGACTGGCTCGGCGCGATGCGCCAGGTCCGCGTGCGTGGGCGGGCGGAGCGCGTGTCTCGCGAGGAGTCGGCGGAGTACTTCCGCACCCGCCCGCGCGCGAGCCAGCTCGGGGCGTGGGCGTCGCGGCAGAGCGCCGTGCTCGCCTCGCGCGAGGCGCTCGAGGCCAAGATGGCCGAGGTGACGGCGCGGTTCGAGGGCGCCGAGGTGCCGCTCCCCGACTGGTGGGGTGGCTTCCGGGTCGTGCCGTCGCGGGTCGAGCTGTGGCAGGGCCGGGCCAGCCGGCTCCACGACCGCGTGCGGTACACGCGCGCCGAGGACGGTGGGTGGAGCCGCGTGCGCCTCTCGCCGTAGCGCCTGCCGAGGTTTGGAGACGCGATCGAGCGAGGTGGGGGGTCGCTCGATGTGCTACGCCGCGGAGCATGAGCACCACCCCCGCCAACGCATCCCCCGCGCCCCGCGTGGCCGCGCGCGCCGAACAGGCCATCGAGGGCTCTCTCTCTCGGCTCGACCGCTACCTCTCGTTCGCGCCCATCTCGAGCGACCCCTCGCGCGCCCCGCAGGTGCTCGAGCTCGCGCGGGTGCTCGAGGCCGATCTGCGCGCGCTCGGCATGAGCCGCGCGCGGGTGCTCGAGCTCCCCGACGCGCTCCCTTGCGTCGCCGCCGAGTGGCTCGGTGCGGGGCCCGACAAGCCCACCCTCCTCGTGTACGGCCACTTCGACGTGCAGCCCGTGGCGGGCGAGGCGTGGGACACTCCGCCCCACACCCTCGTGCGCAAGGGCGACCGGCTCTACGGCCGCGGCGCGGCCGACGACATGGGCGGCTGGCTCAGCCACCTGCTCGCGATGGAGGCGTGGCTCGCCGAGACCGGCGCGCTCCCGTGCAACGTCCGGCTCCTCATCGAGGGCGAGGAGGAGATCGGCAGCCCGAACCTCGCGCGCTTCATGGACGCCTACCCGGACGCCTTCGCGGCCGACGCGATGGTCCTCACCGACTGCGAGAACCCGAGCGTCGACCTGCCCGGCATCACCGTGAGCCTGCGCGGGCTGCTCGAGGTCGAGGTCGAGCTCGGCAGCGCGAAGAGCGACGTGCACTCGGGGCTCTGGGGCAACCTCGTGCCCGACCCCGCGGTCACGCTCGTCGCGCTGCTCGCGCGGCTGGTCGACGAGCACGGGCGCCTGCGCCTCGGCCGCAGGGACGTCGAGCCGCGCTGGCTCGCCAGCTCCTGGGACGTGCCGCTCACGCCGGAGGTCATCCGCGCCGGCGCGCGCCTCCGCGACGGCGTGGAGCCGCTCCCCGCGGAGGGCCTCAGCCCGGCCGCCTGGGCGTGGCGCCAGCCCGCGGT
The DNA here is from genome assembly GCA_964531755.1 of uncultured Polyangiaceae bacterium. Lineage (GTDB taxonomy): Bacteria > Myxococcota_A > Polyangia > Polyangiales > Polyangiaceae > JAAFHV01. The sequence goes on along the minus strand of CAZHGG010000377.1, from coordinate 2,390 downwards.
CACCGTGCTCTCGACCACCTTCCCCGCGCCCGGCACCGAGACGAACGCCATCCGCGCGCGCGCGTCGGCCCAGCTCAGCTTGCGCGTCGCGCCGGGGCAGACCGGCGACGAGCTGCTCGCGCTCGTCACCGCCGAGCTCTCGCGCGACGTGCCGGGCGGCCTCGCCGTGGAGGTCCGCCGCCTGCCCGCCGCGTCGGCCTCGTGGGACTACGTCGCCGAGGGGCGCGCGTTCGACGCCGCCGATCGGGCGTACACGAAGGCGTGGGGGCGCGCCCCGCTCCGCATCGGCATCGGCGGCTCGATCCCGTTCGTCGCGCTGTTCGGCGAGCGCTTCTCCACGCTGCCGCTCATCCTGAACGGGGTCATCGACCCCGAGACAGGCGCGCACGGGCCGAACGAGTCGATGCACCTCGGCGTGTACCGCAAGACCGTGGCGGCGAACGTGTACCTCTACGAGGAGCTCGCCGGCTTGGGCAAGCCGCTGTGACGGCGGGCCGACGTGCGCCGGCGCCCATCAGCCGATGAGGCGTGACGCGTCGTCGGCGCCCACGCCGAGCTCGGCCAGGGCCTCCCCGAGGCGGGCCCTGGGCACCGAGACGAGCGTGGGCATTCCGCCGGAAAGGCTTAGCAACTTCAAGAAGTTGACCCCGCTGTTGAACGGCGCGGCGAGGGTGAGGTTGTCGCGATCGACGAGCGCCGCGACGCTCGCGCGCTCCTGCCCGAGCAAGAGCAGCTGCGTGCGGTCGTAGCGCTCGCCGCGCGCGGTGGCGCCGGTCGCGTCGAGGTAGGCGAGCGTGCTCACTCCGGGGAAGGGGCACCGGCGCAGCTCGACGCGCGCGAAGCCCTCCGCCAGCCGCCGGGTGGCGCGCTCGATGGCCACGAGCTCGGCCCCGGCGCGGTCGATCGGCTCCCACAGCGCGGCGTCGGCGAGGCGCGACACCAGGAGGCGCACCACCGCCCCGAACAGCGCCGGGTCGCGCCCGCGCGCGCGGAGGGCGCGGTCGATCCGCGCGGCGATCGCGCTTGGCGCGCCGATGCGCGTGTCGATCGCGCGGGCGTCGTCGTCGCAGCCCGCGTACGGCTCCTCCCCTTGGAGCATCCATTTTGCCGCGCTCGCGAGCCCGTCGAAGTCGGTGTGGCACACGAGCGTGTCGACCGGGCCGAGCCGGCGCACCAGCTCGGGGCTCAACATCTCTGGGCACGCCCCATGCTGCGCCTTGGTCGCGAGGACGAACCGCGGATCGACGGCGTAGCGCGCGTGCAGCACGTGGTCGTGGTGGTCGACCCACGCCGCGAGGCGCGCGCCGAGCCCCTCGATCAAGGGCAGCGTGATCTTCTCGAAGCCGCCGCCGGAGGCCTCCGACGCGAAGGCGACGTCCAGGACGGCGACGCGGCCCTCGAGGTCCTTCGCCCGCGGGAGCTTTCGAGGGGTCGCGAAGGCGAGGGTCTCTCGGGTCACGGGGGCACCATCGCAGAAAAGGGGTGAGGCTGCCCGGAACTCGTCGTCCGCGACGGCCGGGAAGGTGGTCCCCGCGGCCCGGAAAGACGGGTTTGACACTGCTTCTTCGGCCCCCGTATCGTTGAGACCCCATGGCCCTCAACGTTCTAGTGTTCGAGGGCGATCCCGCCTTCGCGGCGGCGCTTCGCGCAGGTTTCGAGGCGAGAGGCTGCGCCGTGCAGATCGTCGAGGACGGCAACGCCGGGCTCATGCTCGCCTCGCAGCTCAAGCCCGACCTCATCCTGCTGGCGATCGAGCTTCCCCGCATGAACGGGTTCTCGGTCTGCAACAAGCTGAAGAAGGACACGGTCTTTCGCGAGGTGCCGCTGGTCATCCTCTCGAGCGAGTCGAGCGAGGAGACGTTCGAGCAGCACCGCAAGCTCCGGACGCGCGCCGAGGAGTACGTGCACAAGCCGATCGCCGTCGACTCCCTCATTCGGCGCATCGAGACCTTCGTCGATTTCGGCGACGCGCGCGACGACTCGTACGACGTGTCGATCGACGTCCAGGAGGAGGACGTCAGCGGCGAGGTCACGGTGGCGGCGCGGCCGCTGCCGCGCCATGGCTCGGGTGAGATCACCGTGTCCGTGCCGCCGCGCACCTACGACTCGGGCGACCAGACCGTGGAGATCCCCGACCACGGCCACGGCGAGATCACCGTCGCCGTGCCGAGCACCGTGACGTCGCCGGGCAGCGTGACCCTCCCCCTCGGCGCGCCCGCGCCGAGCACGATCGCGGTGCCGAGCCGCGGCGACCACCCCGACACGGTGGCGGTGCCCGACCGCGACGCGGCGGAGGCGCAGCGCTTCGCTCAGACCGCCGAGCGGAGGGCGCGCGCGGCCGAGCACGGCGAGGAGCTCGACCGACCGGCCCCGCCGCGTGTCGCGCCGCC
>CAZHGG010000376.1:0-6290 GCA_964531755.1 uncultured Polyangiaceae bacterium | reverse complement strand
CGCGCGGCCTCGTCGAGGCGGCGGTACACCGCCTCGGCGCGCGGGCGGAGGAGGAGGCGCAGCTGCACCTCCGCGGCCACGCGGCCGAGCGCGCTCCGCGGCGCGACGCGGACCTCGTGCACGAGCTCGGTCGAGCCGTCGTCGCGCGCGGCGAGGGCCACGCGGTTCCACACCGCGGAGATCGGCCCGCTCGTGTAGCGCCGGTACACGGCGTGCTCGGACTCGTGCACCCACTCGAACGGGTGCTCGTCCCACTCGAGCGCGAACCCCAGAGAGCGGGCGCGGCCGCGCCGGACGCCGGTGCCGTCCGTCGGCGCTTCGTACTCGACCGCCGGGAGCCCGGCCGCCTTGTTGAAGCGATCTGTGTTCGACACGAGCGGCCAGAGCGCCCGCACGGAGGCCTTCAGCGTCCACGACCACGCGTGGACGAGCGTCGCCTCGGTCGTGAGCGCGGCGGGCAGCGGCGCGGGGGTGAGCGCCTTCGGGACGTGCGGCGGCGCGATCGAGGGCGACAGCAGGCTGTCGAGCGGGCGGCCCCGGTGGAGCCCCTCGGCGGCCGCGGCCAGGGCGCGCGCGGTCGGGCGCTTGTCGGCGTCGCGCTCCAGGCAGAGGAGGCAGAGGCGCTCGAGGTCGGTCGCGAGGTTCGGGCGGAGCTCGAGCGGACGTTTCGGCGGGCCGTCGAGGTGCCGCGCGACGAGGGCGACGACGTTGTGGCCGTTGTGGGGCAGCCGGCCGGTGAGCATCTCGTAGAAGATGACGCCGAGCGCGTAGACGTCGTGCGCGGGGTGCGGCGCCTGGCCCACGAGCTGGTCGAGCGACATGTACTCGAGGGTGCCCGCGATGGCCTGGTCCTCCTCCGCCCCGCGCCAACGACGCGCGAGGCCAAAGTCGAGCACGCGCAGGTGCCCCGCGACGTCGACCAGCACGTTCGCGGGCTTGAGATCGCGGTGGACGATGCCGAGCTCGTGGGCCGCCGCGACCGCGCGGGCGAGCTGCGCCAAGTAGTCGAGCGCGCGGTCCTCCGGGAAGGGGCCCTCTTCGATGAGGTCGTGCAGGCCGGCGCCGGCGACCAGCTCCATCGTGTAGTAGGGGTCGCCCGCGTCGGTCACGCCCGCGTCGTGGATGGGCACGACCCCGGGGTGGGCGATCCGCGCCGCGAGCTTGGCCTCCGCGCGGATCTGCGCGCTCGCGAGCTGGGTGTCCTCGCTCGAGCGGCCCGCGTGCTGGACCTTCAGCGCCACCCTGCGCTCGAGGCGGGCGTCCTCGGCCTCCCACACCACGCCCATGCCGCCGCGCCCGAGCTCGCGGACGATCTCGTAGCCTGCCACCCGCGGCGCGTCGGGCGGGCCGCTCACGGCTCCAGCGACGCCTCGTCGAGGACCCTCATGAACTCGGTCACCTCCTCGGCGTGCTGGGGGATGAAGCGAACGGCCCACGGCTCGGTCTCACCCACGGTGCGCGCGTCGCCCGCGGGCAGCCCCCGCTGACCGTAGTGCCTCGAGACCGCCCCGAGGTCGGCGAGCGTGCCGCCGTGGCCGTACGGCGCGCGCGCGGCGACGCCGCGGAGCGACGGCGTCTTGAAGGCCCCGAGCATCGACGGGGGCACCACGGTGAAGGGCAGCGCGGGCGGCGGCGCGTCGTAATACGTGGCGGCCTCGCGGCGGATCGGGTTGGCGAGCAGCGCCGCGAGCCCGTCAATCGCGCCCCGGTCGGGCTTGCCGTCGCGCCGCCCGGTCTCGAAGCGGAGCGCGTGGAAGGCGTCGTCGGTGAGGCGCGGGCCGTAGTGGCACTGCGCGCAGCCCGCCAAGATGAACACGTGGAGGCCGTTCTTCTGGGCGGTCGTGAGCGCCGTGAGGTCGCCCGCGGCGTAGCGGTCGAGCGCGCCGGGACCCACCCGCAGGGTGCGCTCGTACGCGGCGATCGCCTTGCCTACGTTGACGTACACGCGCGTCACCGCGTCGCGATCGGCGGCGGCCATGCCGTCCCAGCTGGGCTCGCCCGGCTTGCCGCTCGCGGGGAAGCGCGCGAGGTCGTCCATGGCCGGCAGCGGCGCGCGCGGGAACACGGCGGCGTACTCCGCGGCGTACGCGGCGCCCACGCGGCGGGCCACGAAGAGGCGGCTCGAGCCCATCTCGCCGGCGCTCTCGAAGGGGCCGAGCGCCTGCTGCCAGAGCGTGTCGGCTCGGCCGTCCCAGAACTGGAAGGGCGCGTGGGCAGCGAGCGTGGCCGACGGGGTGTGGCGATCGCCCTCGGTGAGGCCGAGGCCCCGCGCGCGGCCGTCGGCGAAGCCCTTCTCGCGCACGTGGCAGGTGGCGCAGGACACGGTGCCCGAGGGCGTGAGGCTGGCGTCGTGGAAGAGGCGCTTGCCGAGCGCGGCGGCGGCCGGGTCGTCGGCGACCGCGTTGGTGGGGTCGGGCGGCGGCGCGCCGGGCGTGCGCATCTGCTGGACGAGCGCCCAGTGGTTCTGGGGGAACAGGCCGTCGACCGCGACGAGGGGCTCGGGCGCGGGGCCCGGCGCGCCGTCGAGGGCGGCGACGGTCTGGCGGAGCGTGAAGCGCGCGTCCTCCGGCGCGGGGTCCACGAGGAGCTGCACGATCTTCATCGTGCGGCGGTCGATCGCGACGAGGAACGGCAGGCGGGTGTCGGCGAGGCCCACAGGCGCGAACGTGAACGCGGGATCGGCGGCGTGCACGGCCGAGAGCCCCGGCAGGGCCCGCGCGGCCCGCGCGAGATCGGCGGCCGTCGCGACCGGGAAGTTTCGCTCGTCGGACACCACGAGGTCGACCACCTCGATGCGGTCGCGCAGCTCGGGCGGGAGCAGGTCGGCGGTGTGCGCGAGGCTCCACCGGCACCCCTCGCAGAAGCCAGCGACCTCGCGGAGCACGAGCAGCCGCGCGCGCGCCGCGCACGGCTCGTAGAACGTGCGCAGCGCGAGCGGGCCCGAAGTCGACGCGAAGGTGAGGTCGGGCACGACGGCCGCGAGATCGATGGTCGAGGAGGCCGGGTACGGCGCGGGCGCCCCGTCGGCGCAGGGCGTGGGCGCGGCGTCGGGCGGCGCGCTCGAGGCGGCCGGGGGGACGCTCGGGGCGTCGGCGGGGGAGGCGTCGGCGGCGGGGCTCGCCGCGGGCGGGTCGCCGCACGCGCCCGCCAGGAGGAGCGCGGCGCCGCAGGCGAAGAGCAGCGCGAGCGTGGCGCCTCGGGCCCCGACGGCGCGAGACCGCCCGTCGACATGGCCGGTGTGCGAGATCCCCACGGCGCTCTTCTACCACTCCCCACGGCGAGGCGCAGCCCGAGGTGGCGCCGTTTCGCCGTTGCGGCCCTCCCGCGCTTCTTGGTACGGTCGCTCCGTCATGGGCGCGAAAAGAAAGGCGATTTTTCGCGCCCGCGGGCTCCTCCACGCGGGCTCGCTGCTCGCGCTCCTCGCCGCGTGGCCAGGCGAAGCGAAGGCCCAGCGGTCGGGCGACCTCATCAAGCCGCCGAAGCCCGACGAGACCCCCGCGCCCGCGCCGCCGCGCATCGAGCTGCCCACGCTGCAGAAGGACGAGGGCGCCGTGTACCCCGCGGCGGCCCTGAGGACCCGGGGCCGCGAGGCCGTGCGCGTCGTCCTGGTCCTCGACCTCGACGCCACCGGCGCGGTCACGAAGGCGGCGGTGGAGGCCCCCGCGGGCGACGGCTTCGACGAGGCGGCGCTCGAGGCCGGGCGGAAGCTCGTGTTCACGCCGGCCAAGCGCGACGGCAAGCCGATCCCGGCGCGCATCAAGCACGTCTACACCTTCCCGGCGCAGCCAGGCCGCATCGTGGGCGCGGTCGCGTCGAGCCGCGGCGCGCTCGCCGGGGTGCCGCTGCGGCTCGAGGGCCCGGGCGGCACGAAGCAGGTCGTCACCGGCCCGGACGGCGCGTTCGACCCCGGCGATCTGCCCGCGGGCTCGTACACGATCGTCGTGGAGGCGAAGGGCTTCATCCCCTACCGGTCGCAGAAGGAGATCGCCCCGGGCGAGCGCCTCGAGCTCACGCTGAACCTCGAGCCCGTCGTGCTCGTCGGCGCCCCGCCCCCGCCCGACACGGCGACGGGCCCCGTGGTCGAGGTGACCGTCCAGGGCCAGAAGCCCCCGCGCGAGGTCACGAAGCGCACGTTCGAGCGCCGGGAGCTCTCGCGCATCCCCGGCACGAACGGCGACGCCCTCCGCGCCATCCAGAACTTCCCGGGCGTGGCGCGGCCGCCGGGCCTCGCGGGGCTCCTCATCGTGCGCGGCTCCGCGCCCAACGAGACCAACATCTTCGTCGACGGCACGCTCGTGCCGCTCGTCTACCACTTCGGCGGGCTCTCCAGCGTGGTGCCCACGGAGATGCTCGAGAAGATCGACTTTTACCCTGGCAATTTCTCGAGCCAATACGGCCGCGTCGTGGGCGGCATCGTCGACGTCGGCCTCCGCGATCCGAAGCCCAAGCTGCACGGGCTCGCGCAGGTCGACCTCATCGACGCGCGCGTGCTCGCGGAGGGCCCGGTGTTCTCCACCGGCTGGAAATTCGCGCTCGCGGGGCGCCGAAGCTACGTCGACGTGTGGCTCAAGCCCGTGCTCGACGCGGCCGGCGCCGGCGTCACCACGGCGCCCGTCTACTACGACTACCAGGCGGTGCTGCAGCGCGACATCGGCAAGAACCAGAGCCTCCGCTTCGCGTTCTTCGGCTCCGACGACCGGCTCGAGCTGCTGGTGAAGGGCGTCAACGCGTCGAACCCCGGCATCGGCGGCAACCTCAGCTTCGGCACGGCGTTCTACCGCTTCCAGGGCCGCTACACGAACAAGGTCTCCGACGGCACCGAGCTGCGGGTGGTGGCGGCCGGCGGCAAGGACGCCATCGCCTTCCAGCTCGGCGACAACTACTTCACGCTGACCAGCACGCCGTTCACTCTCCGCACCGAGGTGTCGCAGAAGCTCGGCCAGGGCGTGCGCATGAACCTCGGCATGGACTGGCTGTGGACCCCGTACGAGATCGCCCTGCGCCTGCCGCCGCTGCCGCGCCCGGGGGAGCCGCCGGGCGCGCCCTTCGGCGGCCGGCCGCCGCTCCAGCTCACCGAGACCGGCACGATCTACGCGCCCGCGCTCTACGACGAGTTGGAGATCACCCCCTGGCGCGGCGCGCGCTTCGTGACCGGGATGCGTGTGGACTACACCAAGTCGACCCAGCGCTGGGACGTGTCGCCCCGCTTCGTCGCCCGCCAAGACCTCACGCCCTCGCCGCGCCGCACGACGCTGAAGGGCGGCGTGGGCGTGTTCCAGCAGCCGCCGCAGCCACAGGACACGGCCGCGCGGTTCGGCGTGGCGGGGCTCTCCTCGAACCGGGCCATCCACTACTCGGTCGGCGTCGAGCGGGAGCTCACGAAGCACGTCGAGGTCTCCCTCGAGGGCTTCTACCGCGACCTCGACAACCTCGTGGTGCCGCGCGTGGGCAACGTCGGCACCGGGCGCGCGACCGGCCTCGAGACCCTCATCCGGTACAAGCCCGACGACCACTTCTTCGGCTTCTTCGCCTACACCCTCTCGCGCAGCGTGCGGAAGGACGGCCCGAACGAGGAGGAGCGCATCTTCCCGTTCGACCAGACCCACATCCTCACGGCGCTCGGCAGCTACCGCTTGGGCGACGGGTGGGAGTTCGGCGCGCGCTACCGGCTCATCTCGGGCAGCCTACGGACGCCGCAGCTCTACGGGTTCTACGACCTGAACGTGGGCGCGTACCTGCCGCTGCAGGGCTACCCGCCCAACAGCGAGCGCAACCCGCTCTTCCACCAGCTCGACATCCGCCTCGACAAGACCTGGTACCTGAAGAACGGCGCGAAGCTCGGCTTCTACGTCGACATCCTGAACGTCTACAACCAGGCCAACTCCGAGGGCGTGACGTACAACTACAACTCGACCTTGAGCACGCAGACCAACAGCCTGCCCATCTTGCCCAGCATCGGCCTGCGAGGTGAGCTGTGAGGGCGCCCCGGCGCTCCCTCTCGCTCGGCCTCGTGGTCGCGGCCTCGGCCGTGCTGTCGGCGCTCGCGTGCGGGGGCCAGGGGTTCGACTCGATCAGCAAGGTCGACTCCGTGCGCCTCTTCGCGGCCCGCGCCGACAAGCCCTACGCGCGACCAGGCGAGGTCGTCACGCTCGACGTGCTCGCGTACGACGGGCGGCCGAACCCGACGCGCCCCCTGCGGCACTATTTCCTCCCGTTCACGTGCGTGAACCCCCCGGCCGACGCGTACTACGGCTGCTTCTCGCCGAGCGTGGCGGCCTCGCCGGACGGCG
>CAZHGG010000375.1:0-6326 GCA_964531755.1 uncultured Polyangiaceae bacterium | reverse complement strand
GGCGCGGCGGCCGTTCATCCGCGCCGGCGCCGAGGAGCGCCTCTTTCTCGCCGCGCTCGGCACGGCCGCCGCGGGGCATTCGCTGTGCGGCCCTGCCGTGTTCGCCGGTCACGAGGAGTACGCGCGCGCCTCCTTGAGCCTCGGGCTGCGCCTCGGGCTGCCCGCGGCCGCGGTGGGCCTCACGCTCGGGCTCTACCGCGCGCGCGAGCCGCGCGGCGCGTTCGGCGACGGCGCAAGCGACGTGGTCGGCGTCGCGATCGCCGGCGTCGCGGTGCTCGCCGGGTTCGCGTTCGACTACGCGTGGGCCGCGCGGGTCGCGCCCGTCGTCACGCCGTCGCCGACCGGCGCCACCTTCGGGGTCGGCGGGACGTTCTAGAGGGCGCCGCTAGGGGAGCTTCGCGATCAGCTGCTCACCGAGCGCGGGCTGATCCGTGGCGCCGAACCACTGCGCCCACACGGCGCGCATGAACTCCGGGCCCCCGATGCCGATGGCGGAGCCCCCCTCGATGGCGAGGACCGTCCGCTTCGTGTCGGCGTCGTAGGTGATCGTCACGTGCTGGCCCGCGCGGAGGTTGTGGAACGCGTTCACGAACAGCGCGATCCGGCTGGCGTCGGTGTAGCCGTTGCGCGCGAAGCCTGCGCGCAGCGCGGCCTGCATGGTCTCGGCCTTCACGTCCCGCCGCATGGTCCAGACGATCTTCTTCGAGACGTCGGCCACCATCACGCGATGCTTGGTCTTCTCCGCGACGGAGCCACCCAGGAAGTGCTGGATGTCGTAGATCGCGAAATCGATCGAGTCGACCGTGCGCGTCCGCACGCCCGTCCCCGTGAGCCGCCAGCCGTCGGCCGAGGCCTCCGGCGCGAGGAGGGTCGCCAGGACGAGACACACCAGGGCGGCGAGGGCGCGGAGCGAGGGGCGTGCAGGCATACCGGGTGGGGTGTGCCCGCAACACTTGGTGTTCACGCCTTACGGACTCGTAAGGCCGCGCGACGGCGCGTCTCGCCCACCCCGGGGCTGCTTCGTGGGCGCAGCAGGATTCGAACCTGCGACTTCCACCGTGTGAAGGTGGCACTCTACCGCTGAGTTATGCGCCCTTACGAGGTGGAGAAGCCTACCCGAGGCCGCGCGTGGGCGCAAGCGTTCTCGGCGTCGAGCGGGGCCCGGCGCGCGCTCGCCGGCCTCGCTCCCCCCACGCGTGGGGCGCGGGATTCTAGCCAATCTTATACTATTTAGCTGGTGAGATAACAAGACGCCCGGTCCGAAGAGCCCGAACCCGCCCTTTTTGCGCACTTTTTGCCTGTGGCGTCGCTGGCACGCGGCCTGCTCTAGGCTGGACGGAGGCCACACCATGATCCCCCCGAAGCACCTCACGCTCACCACCAAGGGAGTCCCTGTCCACGCCTGGGTCGACGGGGTCGCGTTCGACGCCGGCGCCGAGCAGCAGCTGCGGAAGCTCGCGGAGATCCCGGTGGTCGGGCCGTTCGTCGCCGTCATGCCCGACGTGCACGTCGGCAAGGGCGCGACGGTTGGCAGCGTCGTGCCCACGCGCGCGGCCATCCTGCCCGCCGCGGTCGGCGTGGACATCGGGTGCGGCATGATCGCCCAGAAGACCACGCTCTCCGCGTCGCACCTGCCCGACGACCTCGCGGGGCTCCGCTCCGCGATCGAGGCGCGCATCCCCCATGGCCGCTCGTCGGGCGCGCGCGACAAGGGCTCGTGGCACGACCTGCCGCGGGTCGTCGAGCGGGCGTGGTGCGCCTCGCTGAAGGAGGAGTTCTCGGCGATGTGCGAGAAGCACCCCACGTTCGCGCGGGCGAACAGCTTCGTGCACCTCGGCACGCTCGGCACGGGGAACCACTTCGTCGAGGTCTGCCTCGACGAGTCCGACCAGGTCTGGGTGATGCTCCACTCGGGCTCGCGCGGCGTGGGGAACCTCATCGGGCAGTACTTCATCGAGCGGGCCCGCGAGGAGGCGCTCCGGCTCGACCGGCGCCTGCCCGACCGCGACCTCGCGTGGCTCGACCGAGGCACGCAGGTGTTCGACGACTACGTGCGGGCGGTGGGGTGGGCGCAGCGCTTCGCGAAGGAGAGCCGCGCGCTGATGCTCACGGCGGCGCTCGACGCGCTCCGCGGCTGGGGGCGCCTGCCACCCTTCGAGGCGCTCGACGTCGCGGTGAACTGCCACCACAACTACGTCGCCGAGGAGGAGCACTTCGGCGAGAAGCTGCTCGTCACGCGCAAGGGCGCGGTGCGGGCGGGCCTCGGCGACCTCGGCATCATCCCGGGGTCGATGGGGACGCGCTCGTACATCGTGCGCGGCAAGGGCAACCCGCTGTCCCTCGCGTCGTGCAGCCACGGCGCGGGGCGCGTGCACAGCCGCACGAAGGCCCGCGAGCTCTTCTCCCTCGAGGACCACGCGCGGGCGACCGAGGGGATCGAGTGCCGCAAGGACGAGGCGGTGATCGACGAGACGCCCATGGCGTACAAGCCGATCGACGCCGTCATGAAGGCGCAGGACGATCTGGTGGACATCGTCCACGAGCTGCGCCAGGTGGTGTGCGTGAAGGGGTGAGCGGTGCTCACTCGAAGCGAGCCCGAGATCCCATGGCGCCTTCGGTCTACGAGCGCCGTGGGACTCCGGGCTCGATGACCGCTCCGTCGCCTTCGGACGACTCAGGCTCGGCGGAGCTGCTCCGCCTTCGGCAGCGCACGAAGCGCGAGGTGAAGACCATGATCACGATCGACGGAACCACGGGCGAGGGCGGCGGGCAGGTGCTCCGCTCGTCGCTCGCGCTCTCGATGGCGACGGGGCAGCCCTTTCGCGTCACCAGCATCCGCAAGAAGCGCGCAAAGCCGGGCCTCCTGCGGCAGCACCTCACCTCCGTCCTCGCGGCGCGCGACGTCGCGGGGGCGGAGGTCGTGGGCGCCGCGATGGGCTCCACCGAGCTCACGTTCCGGCCGAGGCGCGTCGAGGCGGGCAGCTACGCGTTCGCCGTGGGCACCGCGGGCTCGTGCCTGCTCGTGCTCGCGACGATCCTCCTGCCGCTCGCGCTCGCCGACGGGCCGAGCACCCTCGCGCTCGAGGGCGGCACGCACAACCCCGCCGCGCCGCCCTACCCGTTCGTGGAGGCCTCGCTCTTCCCTGCCCTCGCGCGCGTGGGCGTGGAGGCGCGGGGCGCGCTCGAGCGCGCGGGCTTCTACCCGGCCGGCGGCGGGCGCCTGCGCGTCGATCTTGCGGGCGGCGCGCGGCTCCGGCACCTCTCGCTGCTCCACACCGGGGCGCTCCTCGCGCGCCGGGCCCGCGGCGTCGTCGCCAACCTTCCGCCTGGCGTCGGCGCGCGGGAGGTCGAGACGTTCGTGGCGGCGGCCGGCTGGCCGAAGGACGCCGACGCGCGCCCCGAGGTGCTGCGCGATCCGCTGGGGCCGGGGAACGCGCTCGTGGCGACCCTCGAGTACGAGCACGTGACGTGCGTGCTCACCGAGTTCGGCGAGAAGGGCGTGCCGGCCGAGCGGGTCGCCGGCAGGCTCGCGGCGGAGGTGACCCGGTTCACCGCGGCGGCCGTGCCGGTGTGCGAGCACCTCGCCGACCAGCTGCTCTTGCCGCTCGCCCTCGGCGCCGGCGGCGAGTTTCGCACCGTGCGCCCCACCCCGCATTTCGATGCACAGTGCACGCTCTTGCGCGCGTTCCTCGGCGCGGAGGTCCGCGTGACCGACGAGGGCGGCGGGGCGTTCCGCGTGGAGGTTCCGGGCCGCGCGTGACCTGGATGGGGCTCGCCCGGCAGGCGATCGCGCGAGCGCGGGCGACCTGTTCGTGGGATGATGCGCGCATGCGCCCGCGCCGCCTGCTGGTCCTGCTCCTCCTCGGCGCGATCGCCCCGCTCGCGGCCTGCGGCGCCGACGACGGCGGCGCCCCGCTCGACCCGACGGACCCAGGCACAGGCGACCCGCCAGGGACCGCGCCCTCGGGCTGGGGGCCCACGACCCTCCGCGACGGCGCGGCGCTCCCCGACGACGCCTCCACGGACGCCCCGGGCACGCAGGACGGGTCCAAGCCCGACGCGTCGATGCCCGACGCGTCCAAGCCCGACGCCGGCCCGCCTCCCCCCGACGCCGGCCGATCGCCCGTGTGCCTCGGCGCCGCGGCCGGCGCGTACTGCGGCAACGACATGATGCGTGACGCCGATCCGAAGGTGCTCTACCAGTGCCCCGGCGCGAACCGCGCGCCCACGTCGTCGACGCCCTGCCCGAACGGCTGCGTCGTGGCGCCGGCCGGCACCGCCGACTACTGCGCCGCCCCGCCGAACACGGGCACCTACCGCCTGCCGTGGCGCGCCGGTACGAGCATGCGCCTCACCCAAGACTGCAACGACTCGTGCTGCGCAGACCACGTGGGCGACGCGAAATACGCGTGGGACTTCGCCAACGGCGGCGGGTTCCCCGTCGTCGCCGTGCGCGGCGGGACGGTCACGCACCTGAAGATGAACAGCACGCGGGGGTGCGGCACGAGCTCGTGCGCGAACGACGCGAACGTGGTCGTCGTCGATCACGGGGACGGGACGCACGCGACGTACCTGCACCTCCAGGGCGGCACCCTCGGGCCCGGCGTCACGTGCGGCGGCACGGTCACCCGCGGGCAGGTGCTCGGCACCGCCGGCACGACGGGGTGGTCCACCGGCATCCACCTGCACCTCCAGGTGAGCCGCGTCCACGCGGGCGCGCCGCGGTGCGAGTGCGGCCCGACCGGCCAGGGGTGCGCGGCGAACACGGTCCCGTGGGCAAATTTCTGGTCGAGCGCGGCGTACCCCACCGTGGCCGTCGCGTTCGACGAGTGGGCCGCCGCCTCCACCTGCGGCAACCGGCGCATCGCCATGCCCGCGTCGCAGAACTAGCGGCGCGGGCGCGGCGGAGGGCTACTGCTTCGTGAGAGTCGCGACCTTCTGGTCGTCGAACAGCATGAGCGTCGTGCCCGTCGCCGTGTAGGAGTCGTACGAGAGCGACGAGCCCGGCGGGCAGGTGGTCTTCGCCGCGAACTTGGTGCCCGTCGTCGTCAGCGTGAGCGTGGCCCGCTCCTCCGCGCCGCCGTTCCGGGTCTGCGCGAGCTCGATCGTGGAGCCCTTGAAGACCATCACCGCGCGGTAGGTGACGCCCGCGCTGGGCGCGCCGAAGGTCTGGTGGGCGGTGAGGAAATACGTGCCGTCGGCGATCGTGCCGCCCGCGGGGACGGGCTGCGCGGAGGTCTCGCTCACGCCCGTCACGGGCGGCGCGGTGATGGCGACGGCGTTGCAGGCGCCGCCAGGAGGGGGCGCGCTGTCGCCACCGCTGGCGTCGACGGGCGCCGACGCGTCGGGCGTCGCGGAGCCGCCGTCGGCCCCCGCGTCCGAGCCGGCGACAGAGCTGGAGCACGCCGACGCGCCAGACGCGCCCACGACGAGCGCGAAGACCCACGACCGGGGAACTATGTACAATGCAATCACCTCGGGGCCGAGGCACGACCGAACGGGTCGCCCTTGGCGCGACCCGCCTCTCTCTCACGCGTATCACCTCATCCTTGGCCCGGGGGGACTTTCACGGCGCCTCGCGCTCGGCACGCTTCGCCTCCTCCCAGTACGCGTCGAGCACCTCGAGCGGCAGGGTGGCGTTGCCCGGCTGCCCGAAGCCTCCGTGCTCGTCCTTGACGCGCGCCTCCACGTGGCCGAACCGGCGAGTGAACTTGTCGATCGTGCGGCGGAGCGCGCCCTCGGCGTCGACCTTCGCGTGCCTCGAGAGGTTCACCAACGCGAAGAGCGCGTCCCCTAGCTCCTCCTCGACGGCCCGCGCGTCGCCGGCCTCGAGCGCCGCCGTGAGCTCGCCGAGCTCCTCGTGCACCTTCGCGAGCGAGCCGCGCTCGTCGGCCCAGTCGAAGCCCACCCGCGCGACCTTCTCGCCGATGCGCTGCGCGCGGGTCAGCGCCGGGAGGCTCTTCGGCACGCCCGCGAGGATGGCGCGCCCGGCCTTCTCCTTGGCCTTGAGCAGCTCCCAGTTGCGCAGCACCTCGTCCGCGTCCTTCACGTCGAGGTCGCCGAACACATGCGGGTGGCGCGTGACGAGCTTCTCGACGATGCCCGCGATCACGTCGTCGATGGCGAAGCGTCCCTCGCGCCGGAGCAGCTCCGACTGGAAGACCACCTGCAGCAGCAGATCGCCGAGCTCCTCCTTCAGCGCCGCGCGATCGCCGCCCTCGATGGCGTCGATCACCTCGCACGCCTCCTCGAGGACGTACTTGCGGAGGGTCTCGAGGCTCTGCTCGCGGTCCCACGGGCAGCCGTCCTCGGCGAGGAGGCGCTGC
>CAZHGG010000374.1:0-6333 GCA_964531755.1 uncultured Polyangiaceae bacterium | reverse complement strand
CCGCGCCCGCGGTCGTCCCGTCTGCGCCGGCGCCCACGGTCGACGCGTCGCCGGCCGACGCCTCGGCACCGGCCCCGCCCGCGCCCGCGTGGCCCCACGCGTCGCCCGCGACGGTGCGGAGCGCGAAGGGCATGGTCGTCTCCGACAACGCGCTGGCCACGAAGGTCGGCCGCGACGTGCTCGCGCAGGGCGGGAACGCGGCTGACGCCGCGGTCGCCACGGCGTTCGCGCTCGCGGTCACTTACCCCACCGCCGGCAACCTCGGCGGCGGCGGGTTCGCCGTGACTCGCTTC
Organism: uncultured Polyangiaceae bacterium; assembly: GCA_964531755.1. Taxonomy (GTDB): domain Bacteria; phylum Myxococcota_A; class Polyangia; order Polyangiales; family Polyangiaceae; genus JAAFHV01. The sequence continues at coordinate 6,040 of CAZHGG010000374.1, read as the reverse complement.
GGCGATAAATCCTTGAGAGCGCTCGACTTTCGGGAGACGGCCCCGGCCGCCGCGCGGCGAGACATGTACCTCGACGCGAGCGGCAAGCCCACGAAGGCGTCGGGCGAGGGCATCCTCTCCGCGGGCGTGCCCGGCAGCGTGGCGGGCCTCGCCGAGCTCCACAAGGTCCTCGGGTCGAAGAAGAAGACCTGGGCCGAGCTCGTGGCGCCGGCGATCGCCCTCGCGCGGGACGGCTTCGTGGTGGACGCCGCGTTCGTCGACACGATCGAGCACGCGACCGAGCGCCTCAAGAAGTACCCGGCGTCGGCGGCGCTGTTCCTGCCGGGGGGGAAGCCGCCCGCGGTCGGCTCCACGTGGAAGAACCCCGAGCTCGCGGCGGTGCTCGAGCGCGTCGCGGCGAAGGGGCCCAGGGGCTTCTACGAGGGGCCCACCGCGGCGGCGATCGTGGCGCAGATGAAGGCGGATCACGGCATCATGACGGCCGCCGATCTCGCGAAGTACAAGCCCAAGTGGCGGACGCCGATCGAGTTCACCTACCGCGGCCACCGCATCGCCTCGATGCCGCCGCCCTCGTCGGGCGGCCTCACGCTCGCGATGATCTGCCACATCCTCGAGGGCTATGAGCTCGGCAAGCTCGCCTGGCAGTCGCCCGAGGAGCTCCACTACGTGTTCGAGGCGATGCGCCGCTCCTACGCGGCGCGCAACGCGAAGCTCGGCGATCCCGACTTCGTGAAGCTGCCCGTGGAGCGCCTGCTCTCCGACGCGTGGGCGAAGGAGCAGCGCGCCGGCATCGCGGCGGATCGGGCCACGCCCTCGAGCGCGATCGCGGTCGACGGGCCCGCGTCCGGGACGGGCCCCCACACGACGCACTTCTCGGTCGTCGACGCCCAGGGCGACGTGGTCGCGCTCACCACCACCATCAACTGGTGGTTCGGCTCGGGCGTCACCGTGAAGGGCGCGGGGTTCGTGCTCAACAACGAGATGGACGACTTCGCCGCCGTGCCGGGCACCGCCAACGGGTTCGGCCTCGTGCCGGGCGCGCCGAACGCCGTCGCGGCGGCGACGCGCGCGCGCACCGCGATGGCGCCGACGAACGTCCGCGGACCCGACGGCAAGGTGCTCCACGTCGCGGGCGCCGCCGGCGGGCCGACGATCATCACCGCCGTGCTCCAGCAGCTCACGGCGGTGATCGACCACGGCGTCGACCCGGGCGCGGCGGTGGGCGCCCCGCGCTTCCATATGCAGCACCTGCCCGACCAGGTCATCTTCGAGACCGGCGGTCTCTTACCGCCCGTGCGCGCGCGCCTCGAGGGCATGGGATACACGTTCAAGGAGCGCGGGCATCTCGCCGACGCGCCGGCCATCGGGCGCGCCGGCCTCGAGTGGATCGGCGTCGCGGAGCCGCGCCGGTTGGGGAGCGGCGCGGCGGCCCCCTAACCCCGCGTCGCTGGCGCCTCACCGATACGGGAGGGTCGCGCGGGCGTCGTCGAGACCCTCCTGCAGGGCGTCGGCGACCCACGCCGCGTGCTCGCGGCGCGTGAACCCGAACGGCAGCGGCAGGGCGCGCCCGTCGCGCAGCAGGACGACGACCCGCGGGGCCGCCGCCCAGCCGCCGGCGTGGACCGCGAACCCGTGCAGCGCGCGTGGCGGGTAGAGCACGGCGCCGGTCGGCGGCAGCGGGCGCTCCTCGACGCGGAGGCCGCGCGGGCCCACCTCGACGCGCACGTGGTTCACGAGGCCTCGGGCGGCGAAGTAGGTGGCGCCGAGGCCCGCCGCGAGCAGGAGGGCCGCTACCCCGACCGCGCCGCCCCCGTCGTTGAGCCAGGCGACCGCGAGCGCGCTGGCGACGAGCGCGTTCCACGCGATCGCCACCACGAGCGCGCGGAGGGCGGGCTCACGCGGCCGGGGCAAGAGGAGCACGCGCGCCCCGTCGGGCGAGCGCTCCTCGCGCTTGGCGAGGCCCGTCGGGTCGCCCTCGGGCACCGGGGCGAGCGCCTCGCCGCACTCGAGGCACACGCTCGGCGGCGCGGGCGCGGGGGCCCCCGCTTCACACACGCTCTGGCACCGAGGGCAGACGGCTCGCACCGCCTCCTGAACGTAGCACCCCGCGCGCCGCGGTCGCGACCTCCCATGGAACCGTCGCGGCGCGCCCCACGTAGAGCGAGCCACCGGAGGTTCACGATGTACGGAGTGCTAGGGGCGACGGGGAAGACGGGGGCGTCGGTCGTGCGTGGGCTCGCGCAGCGGGGCCAGCGGGTGCGCGCGATCGTGCGAGACGTCGCGGCGGCGCGCGGCGCGCTGCCTGAGGGGGTGGAGATCGTGCGGGCAGAGCTGACCTCTCGCGCCTCGCTCGCGGCCGCGCTCGAGGGCGTCGAGGCCCTGTACGTGGGCCTCGGCCGCACGGGGAACCTGGTGGAGCTCGAGAAGGCGGTGGTCGACGCCGCGCGGGCGAGCGGTGTCCGGCACTACGTCAAGTGCTCGGGCGTGAAGGTCGCGGGCGGGCAGGCGGTGATCCAGCGCATCCACGCGGAGCTCGAGGACTACGTCCGCGCGAACGTGCCGCACACCATCCTCGCGCCGAGCTTCTTCATGCAGAACTTCCTCGGCCTCGCCGGCGCCATCGCGGGCGGGGCGCTCCCGCTCCCCACGGGGACGGCCCGCGCCGGGCTCATCGACGTCGAAGACATCGGGCGCTCCGCGGTCGCCGTGATGGGCGATGACGCGCACCTCGGGAAACGCTACGCGCTCACGGGGCCCGAGGCCCTCTCGCACGGCGACGCCGCGGCGATCTTCGCCCGCGTGCTCGGGCGCCCCGTCCAGTTCGTGGACGTGCCGGAGGCGGCCTTCATCGCTGGGTGCGTGCAGGCCGGCATGGAAGAGTCGTTCGCGGCCGTCCTGGCCGACGTCTACGTGCGCTTCTTCGGCACCGGCGACGCCGACATCGTCACCGACTGCGTGCGGGAGCTCACCGGCACCGCGCCGCGCTCGCTCGAGGCGTGGGTGCGCGACAACGCGAGCGCGTTCAGCGGCTGACCGGGGCCGCGCGCGCGGTCGCGCCGCCGCGCGGAGGTGCTAGGGTCGTCGCGTGGATCCGACGAAGCTCGCCGCCCTCGACGTCCTCCAGGCCGACCACCTCCGCGCGCTCACGGCGGCCTACGGGCGCGTCGCGGAGCGCCACGGGCTCGCCGCCATCGTCGTGCACGGCGGGCGACCCAAGTCCCGCTCTCGCTTCGACGACCAGGCCTTCGCGCTGCGCTCGACACCGCACTTCCAGCACTGGCTCGCGCTGGCCGAGCCCGACTGCGCGGTCATCGTCGCGCCCGGCCGCACGCCCACGCTCGTGTGGCCGAGCGGCCTCGACTTCTGGGAGCGTCCGCGCGCGCCGCTGAGCACGGCGTTCGAGCGCTCGCTCCGCGTCGAGCGGCCCATGGCGTACGCGGCCGGCAAGGAGCTCCTGCGGGAGGTCGCGCCCGCAGGCGCCATCGCGTTCGTCGGCGAGGACCCCGAGGCCGCGGCCGAGTGGGGCCTCGACGCCGCGGCGTGCAACCCGGAGGCCCTCTTGCGCGACCTCGACGCGCTCCGCGTGACGAAGTCGCCCTACGAGCGCGCCTGCCTCGTCGAGGCGAACCGGGTCGCCGCGCTCGGGCACGAGGCGGTGCGCCGCGCCTTCGCCTCGGGCGACGCGTCCGAGCTCGAGCTGCACCTCGAGTTCCTCCGCGCCACCTCGCAGGACGACCCCGAGACCCCCTACAAGAACATCGTGGCGAAGGGGCACAATGGCGCAATTCTTCATCATATTGCATACTTACGCGAGGGGCGCGGCGAGCAGTCGCTGCTGCTCGACGCGGGCGCCACGTTCCAGGGCTACTGCTCGGACATCACGCGCACGTGGGTGAAGGGGGAGGGTGCCGCGGCCTCGGCCTTCCTCGGCCTCGTCTCCGGCGTGGAGGCCCTCCAGCGCACGCTGTGCCTCGGGGCCGCGGAGGGGCGCCGCTACGAGGACCTCCACGACGAGTCGCACCAGCGCGTGTCCGCGGTGCTCGCCGACGTCGGCCTCGTCCGGCTCTCGGCCGAGGAGATCTGCGCGCGCGGGATCAGCCGGCTGTTCTACCCCCACGGCCTCGGGCACTCGCTCGGCCTGCAGACCCATGACGTGGGCTGCGCGCTCGAGCGACCGCGCGGCGACAACCCGTTCCTGCGCAACACCTCGGTCATCGCGGCGGGCCAGACCTTCACGGTCGAGCCGGGGGTGTACTTCATCGACCAGAAGCTCGCGGAGCTGCGCGAGGGCCCGCACGCGGGCGCCGTCGATTTTCCGTTGGTCGAGGCCCTCGCGGCGCTCGGCGGCGTGCGCATCGAGGACGATCTCTTCGTCGGGCCCGACGGCGGGGCCCCGGAGAACCTCACGCGGGCGTGGCTCCCGGTCGGCGGTGGCGCCGCGAGCCTCTAGGCCCCGCGTGTCGCGGCGGGCTACGGGAGCGTCAGGCCCGCGCTCGCGAGCAGCGACACCGTGGCGGTGAGCGGCAGCCCCATGATGGCCGTGTGGTCCGCCCCCTCGATCGCCTCGAACAGCGCGATGCCGAGCGCCTCGATGCGGTAGGAGCCCGCGCAGTCGAGCGGCTGATCGCGCGCCACGTAGCGCGCGATGGCCTCTGGCGTGAGCGCGCGCATCCGCATGCGGTGCACGTCGACGTGGGAGCGGTGCGCGCCGTCCGGGGTGCGCAGGGTCACCGCCGTGACGATGCGGTGCGCGCGCCCCGAGAGGCGCGCGAGCTGGGCGCGCGCGCCGACGTCGGAGCCGGGCTTGCCGAAGATCTTCCCGTCGAGGCTCACCACCTGATCGGAGCCGAGGATGAGCGCGCCGGGGTGCGCCGCCGCCAGGCTCTCCGCCTTGGCCATCGCGAGCGTGAGCGCGATGCGCTCGTCGTACCCCTCCTCGGGCGCCCTCGGGACGGAGACCTCGACCGCGCGCTCGTCGCACCCGTGCGCGACCGCGCGGTAGGGCAGCCCCAGGCGGTCCATCAGCTCGACGCGGTAGCGCGAGGTGGACGCGAGGATGAGCTCGGAGGGGCGCGGAGGAGGGGACATCGAAGCGCTCGGGCGACCTCGCGACGCTTACTTCGTGATGGTTCGCGTGAAGAGGGTGGCGCCCGCGTCGGAGATGAACGAGGCCGTGAGCTTGCGGCCCTCGATGACCACGTAGAGGAAGCTCAGGGTCTCGGTCTGGAAGTAGGACGCGTTTCGCGAGACGAGCTCGGTGGAGGACGCGCCGGCCCCCGCGACGAGGAGCTCTGTGTTGGCGCCGCATTTCGGCGTCAACCACTGGCTGGAGTGGTCGTGGCCGGAGATGTAGAGGTCGACGCGCCCGCAGACGTGGCCTTCGAGGAAGTCCTTCACGCCCTTGCCGTTGGCGATGGGCACGATGGGGAGGTTGTCGTACGAGCCCGCGTTTCCGTGCGGGCCGTTCGACCGGTACGGGTGGTGCCCGAACGCGATCTTCCACGTGGAGGTCGCCGCCGTGATCCAGCGGGGCACGTCGCGCGCCTGGTCCGAGGCGAGTCCGAACATGATCAGGTTGGTGTCGAGGCCGATGAGCTCGACGTGGGCCGCGGTGCGGTGCCAGTAGTTGGACGGCAGCTTCCACTTCGTCGAGCGCGCCGTGTAGTCCACCTGGTGCTTGCCCCGCGTGAAGTCGGTGCCCGCGCCGCCCGCGCCGTAGTCGTGGTTGCCGAGCACCACCCAGAACGGCGCCGCGACCGCCGCGTACGGCACCTCGAAATACGACGCGAAGAGCGGATCGGTCGGGGAGGAGACGCCGCTGTCGTAGAAGTTGTCTCCGAGGAGCTGCACGAAGTCGCAGCCGTCGGCCGCGCACTTGGCGGCGAGCGCGTTGGCCGGAACGGCGATGGGCGGTATCGTGCAGCCGCCGCCGTGGACGGGGACGGGGATCCAGGGCAACTCGACGAGCTGGCACTGGGACTTCAATACGCAGTCGGGCACCGATCCGATGACGAGCTCGCCGACGCCGGTCGAGGCGAAG
>CAZHGG010000373.1:0-6335 GCA_964531755.1 uncultured Polyangiaceae bacterium | reverse complement strand
TGCGCTTTTCGTCCCCGAAAGGAGCGGGTCGCGCTAATCATCCTGCGGCAATCCAGGCCGCCGCGGTCTCGTCGCGCGCCTGGCCTTCGCCCCCGAGGAGCAGCGCACGCATGAAAATCCACGAGTACCAGGGCAAGCAGATCTTCGCGAAATACGGGGTCCCGGTGCCCAAGGGCTACCCGGCGTTCACCGTGGACGAGGCCGAGGCCGCCGCGAAGAAGCTCATCGCCGAGACGGGCAGCGACGTCACCGTCGTGAAGGCGCAGATCCACGCCGGGGGGCGCGGGAAGGGCGGCGGCGTGAAGGTCGCCAAGGGCGGCGCCGCCGACGCGCGCAGGCTCGCCGAGCAGATCCTGGGCATGCAGCTCGTCACCCACCAGACCGGGGTGGACGGCCAGAAGGTGCGCCGCCTCTACATCGAGCAGGGCCTCGAGATTCAGAAGGAGTACTACCTCGGCGCCGTGGTCGATCGCGACCGCCGCCAGATCGCCTTCATGGCGTCGACCGAGGGCGGCGTGGAGATCGAGAAGGTCGCGCACGACTCCCCGGAGAAGATCCTCACCGTGCACGTCGACCCCATCACGGGGCTCATGCCGTTCCAGGCGCGCAAGCTCGCCTTCGGGCTCGGCCTCCAGCAGTACGGCAAGGAGACCATCGGCAAGTTCACCAAGGTGATGCTCGCCCTCTACGACATGTTCGTGAAGGAGGACTGCTCGCTCCTCGAGATCAACCCCCTCGCCGTGCTGAAGGGCGGCGAGGTCATGGCGCTCGACGCCAAGCTCAACTTCGACGACAACGGCGAGTTCCGGCACCGCAACTGGGCCGAGCTCATGGACAAGGACGAGGAAGACCCCGTCGAGATCGAGGCGAAGGCCGCGGGCCTCAACTACGTGGCCCTCGACGGCAACGTGGGCTGCCTCGTCAACGGCGCGGGCCTCGCGATGTCGACCATGGACATCATCAAGGTGTTCGGCGACGAGCACGGCGTCGCGCCCGCGAACTTCCTCGACGTGGGCGGCGGCGCCAACCAGGAGCAGGTCACCAAGGCCTTCTCCATGATCCTGAAGAGCCCGAAGGTGGAGGCGATCTTCGTCAACATCTTCGGCGGCATCATGAAGTGCGACGTGATCGCGAACGGCGTCGTCGCCGCCGCGCGAGAGACCGCGCTGAAGGTGCCGCTCGTCGTGCGGCTGGAGGGCACGAACGTGGAGCTCGGCCGGAAGATCTTGAGCGAGAGCGGGCTCGCCATCACGGCGGCCACCACCATGGCGGACGGTGCGGCCAAGGTCGTCGCCGCGGTGAAGGGAGGTGCAAAATGAGCATTCTGGTCGGCAAAGAGACGCGGCTCCTCGTTCAGGGCATCACCGGCGGCGCGGGCTCGTTCCACGCGAAGCAGTGCATGGACTACGGCACGAACGTGGTCGCGGGGGTCACGCCCACGCGCGGCGGGGAGACCTTCGAGGGCAAGGTGCCCGTGTTCGACACCGTGGCCGACGCGGTCGCGAAGACCGGCGCGAACGCCAGCGTCATCTTCGTGCCGCCGCCGGGCGCGGCGGACGCCATCCTCGAGGCGTTCGACGCGGGCCTCGAGCTCGTCGTGTGCATCACCGAGGGCATCCCCGCCGTCGACATGCTGAAGGTGCGCCGCGTGCTCGACGGCCTCCGCGGCAAGACGCGCCTCATCGGCCCGAACTGCCCCGGCATCATCACCCCCGGCGCGTGCAAGATCGGCATCATGCCCGGGCACATCCACATGCCGGGCAACATCGGCGTCGTGTCGAAGTCGGGCACGCTCACCTACGAGGCCGTCGGCCAGCTCACGGCCATGGGCGTCGGCCAGTCCACGTGCGTGGGCATCGGCGGCGATCCGGTCGCGGGCATGGACTTCATCGACGTGCTCGAGCAGTTTCAGGCCGATCCGGACACGCACGGCGTCATCATGATCGGCGAGATCGGCGGCGGCGCGGAGGAGGCGGCGGCGGAGTACATCAAGGCCAAGGTCACGAAGCCCGTGGCCTGCTTCATCGCCGGCACGACGGCGCCGCCGGGCAAGCGCATGGGCCACGCGGGCGCCATCATCTCGGGCGGGAAGGGCACGGCCGCCGCGAAGATCGAGGCCCTCGAGGCCGCCGGCTGCAAGGTCGCCCCGAACCCGAGCGAGATGGCCAGCACGCTCATGGCCATGATGAAGAAGTAGCCGCGGCCGACCGCGAGCTACCCGCTTCAGACGGTGCGCGCGCTGCCCCCGGGGAGCGCGCGTTTCGTCTTTCGAAGAGCGGTGGTAGAGGCCACTAGCGATGCTCGACCTCGACCCCGCGCGCGCGCCCGTCGCCCCGAGAGACGCCTCCACGCTCCTCCTGCTCCGGGACACGCCCGACGGGCCGGAGATTTTCTGTGTAGAGCGCAACAAATCGAGCCGCTTCATGGGCGGCGCGCTGGTGTTCCCGGGCGGGAAGGTGGACGCGGCCGACGCCGACGCCGCCCTCGGCCTCCGCACCCTCGGCCTCCCGCTCGCGCGGCAAGGCTTCGCCGACACCGACGCGCACCTGCGCGCGCTCGCGGTGGCCGCGCTGCGCGAGAGCCTCGAGGAGGCGGCGATCCTCCCGGTGGCGGGCGGGGCGCTCCACGCCGATCTCCTGGCCCTCCGCGCGGAGCTCGCGCGCGACGGCGGCTTCGGTGCGCTCCTCGAGCGGGCTGGCCTCACGCTCGATCTCACCGCGCTCCACCCGTTCGCGCGGTGGGTCACCCCGGAGGCCGAGGCGCGCCGCTTCGACGCGCGCTTCTTCGTGTGCCGCGCGCCCGAAGGGCAGGCCGGCGCGCACGACGAGGGCGAGACGACCGCGAGCTTCTGGGCCACGCCCCGCGGCGTGCTCGAGCGCTTCGCGAACGGCGAGGTGCGCCTCGCGCCGCCCACGCACCGGTGCCTCGAGCTGTTCGCCGACCTCCCCTCGGTCGACGCGGCGCTCGCGCTCGCCGCGCGCGCCGATCTGCGCCCCATCTGCCCCGCGCTCGTGGGCCAGCCGGAGGGCGACGAGACGCTGCTCGCGCTCACGCTGCCCGGCGATCCGGAGCACCCGGTCGCCGAGCCGCGCGTGCCGGGCCGCTCGAGATACGTGAGTCGTGCAGGCAAATTCGTCCCCGAGGACGCCCCCGCGACCGCGCGGCGCCGCGCCCCGTGAGGCACGGCCGCCTCTACGCGGCCACCGACGTCGCCCGCTTCTGCGGGGTGGATCTCACCACGATCCACGCGTGGGTGAAGCGCGGCAGCCTCGCGCGCGAGCAGAGCGCCGGCGGTCAGCTCCGCTTTCGCCGCACCGACGTGGTCGCCTTCCTGCGGGGTCGCGGCTTCCCGCTCCCCGCGGCGTTCGCGCGCGAGCGCCCGCTCGTCACGCTCGTCGGCGAGTGCCCGGCGGCGCTGGTCGACGCGCTCTCCGCCCGGGCGGTCGTGCGCGCCGAGCGGTCCCCCGTGCGCGCGCTGCTCTCGCTCCGCGCCGAGTGCCCCGACGCGCTGGTGCTCGGCGCCACGCTCGGCTTTCCCCGCGTGCCGCTCTCCCGCGAGCTCGCGGAGCTCGAGCCGCGCCTCGCCGTCTGCGCGCTCGCCGACTCCCCGAGCGACGCGCTCGCGCTCGGCGACGTGGGCGTGCGCGTCGTGGGGCTCATGGGCGCGCCGGAGGCGTTCGGCGCCGCGGTGCTCGAGCTCTGCGGGGCCTCGTAGCGCGCGACAGACGACAAACGAGGAGCGCCGAGCCCGTGGGCCCGGCGCTCGTCGAGAGGCGCGGTGTGTCGCTCAGTGGCCGGCGCCCGGCGGGCGCTTGGTCGCGTTGCGCACGTCGGTGACGTCCTTCGTGGTGATGGCGTCGCCCGTGTTGCCGAACGAGTTGAACACGTAGGTGAGGATGTTCGCGATGGCGTCGTCGGGCAGGTGGCTCCACGGCGGCATGACCGAGTTGAAGACGTTGCCGTTCACCTTCACCTCGCCGCTGAGGCCGTTCAGCACGACCTCGATCGCGCGCTTCTTGTCGGCGAGCAGGAAGTCGCTCTTCGCGAGCGGCGGGAACACCTTCGGGGTGCCGGCGCCGTCGAGCTGGTGGCACGTGGAGCACGTGCCGAGGTAGAGGGTCTTGCCCGCCTCGATCTGCTGCTCCTTCGTGAGCTGCTTCTCGCCCACGGTGAGCGCCGGGCCGGCCTTGTCGCTGAGGTAGACCGAGTCGACCTCCTTGCCGGTGTAGACGTCCTTCCGGTCGGGGCCCTCGACCTTCAGCATGCCGAGCGCGCCCTTGTTGAAGACGCGCAGCAGCGAGTGGTCGACGACGATGTAGGTGCCGGGCACCTCCACCTTGAACTCGGCGATCGTGGAGCCGCCGGCGGGCACCATCGTGGTCTGCACGTTCTCTTGGGTCTTCATGCCGCCTTCGACGTACACCCGGTCGAAGATCTCGCCGATGACGTGGAAGCTCGAGGTGAGGTTGGGGCCGCCCACGCCGAAGAAGAAGCGCACCGACTCGCCGGTCTTCGCCTTGAGGGCCTTCGGGCCCACGAGCGAGTCCTCGGCGCCGTTGAAGAGCACGTACGTCGGGTGCTCGTCGATCGCCTTCTGCATGTCGAAGGGCTGGAGCCCCTTCTCGCGGTACTTGCCGACCGTGTAGAAGTCGCCCTCCATCACGTAGTACTCGTGATCCACCGGCGGGAGCGGCTCGGGCGGCTCGACGTAGATGAGCCCGTACATGCCGTTCGCCACGTGCATGCCGACCGGCGCGGTGGCGCAGTGGTAGACGTAGAGGCCGGGGTTCAGCGCCTTGAAGCTGAACTGCGACTCCCGCCCGGGCGCCGTGAACGAGCTGGCCGCGCCGCCGCCGGGGCCGGTGACCGCGTGGAGGTCGATGTTGTGCGGCATCTTGCTCGACGGGTGGTTCGCGAGGTGAAACTCGACGAAGTCACCCTGGCGCACGCGGATGAACTTGCCCGGCACCTTCCCGCCGAAGGTCCAGAACATGTATTTTACACCGGCCGAGATCTCCATCTCGACCTCCTTGACCTCGAGGTGCACCACGACCTTCGCCGGCTTCTTGCGGTTCGTGGGCGGAGGCACGTCGGGCGCGTCCGTGAGGATCGCCTCGATGGGCGGGCCCTCGGGCGGGCCGAGGTCCGCGGTCGCGGAGGCCGAGGCGGGGGGCGCGGCGTCCGCGACGGCGTCGGGCTTCTTCTCGTCGCAGCTCGGGGTGAGCGCGGCGGCAACCGCGGCCGCCATGAAGGCGAAGGGCAATAGGGGCCGAGAGCGCATGGTTGGACCTTTCAGGTCAGGGGCAGGATGGGCGTGCGGGGCGGCGCCCGAGGGGTCAGCGATGCCTCGCGAAGAGCAACTCTCGAGCCATCGGCGATGTGGCCAGAATCGCGTCTAAGCTAGATGTTTGTGTCCAATTTAGGCGCAGCGCGTTCGTGCCCGCGCACCGCTTGCGCGGCTCACTGGAAGAGGAACGGGAAGTCGAGCAGCACGGTGCGGTAGCCCGCCTTCGCCATCGGGTCGTCGATCGGGTGGGAGTAGGCGACGCCCGGACGGAACACGACGCCCTTCGTGAGCTTCACCGTGGCCCGCACGCCGAACGCGGCGGTGAGCTGCTGGCGCAAGGCGTCGTTGGCCGCGACGGGCGTGGGGGTCGAGAGCCAGTGCTGGTAGCGCAGCTCGGCGCTCGGGATGAGCCACGGCATCACGGCGTAGCCGAGGTGCAGGCCCATCGTGGAGTTCGTGCGGAGGTCGTCCTTGTCGAACTTGTCGCCGCGCACGCGAATGAGCTGGAGGAGCGTGGCCTCCGCCTGCGCGGTCAGCCCGTGGGCCACGTACGCGAAGCCCACGCCGATCGTGGGCGTCATGTAGTTGACCGCGAAGAGCGCGTTGTCGAGCGCCGAGCGCCCGTAGATGCCCGTGCCGGCGGCCTGCCGCGAGAGCGCCGACCCGTCGTCGCCGCCGCCCATGCCGAAGGGGAGCGCGACGCCGGCGAAGAGCCCGAGGCGGAGGTCCTGCGCGATCTTCGGCGAGTAGATGGCCCCGAGCAACGGGTTGGCGAGAGAGTGGCTCTGTCCGGTCGCCTGTGGGGCGTTGTACACGTACGGGATCCGGATGAGCACGCCCAGCCCGTGGCCGACCTGGTAGCCGCCCGTGAGCACCGTCGCGACCGTGGTGGCCTTGTCTTGGAACGCGAGGTTCGAGTCGAGCCGCACGACGTTGGGGAGGACGACGGGACGCAGGCCCCACGGGAGGGAGTAGGGAGCCTGGGGAGGCTTGGGCGCCTCCTTGCCCTCGGCCGCCGGCGCTGCGGGCGTGGGGGCGGTCGGCGACG
>CAZHGG010000372.1:0-6336 GCA_964531755.1 uncultured Polyangiaceae bacterium | reverse complement strand
GACCGCGCGCGCGCGAAGGCGCCCGAGGTCGCGGTGACGCCCGCGGGCGTGGGCCTCGAGGGGCGCCGCGTGGTGCTCCCGGAGGTGTCCGCGGCCCACGGCGCGCCGCGCGCACCCGCGCCGCCGAGCGGCCCGCTCGTCGTGCACGTGTGGCTGCAGGGGTGCGCGGACTGCATGCCCGCCTTCGAGGCGATGCGCGCCATCGACCAGCAGGGCGGCCTCGGCGTGCCGCAGGTGAACGTCGCGTACGGCTCCGCCGATCCCGCGTGGGCCGCGCGCTACGGCGTGCACGAGCACCTCGTCCTCGACTCGGGCAGCGCGCTCGTGAGCCCGCTCGGCATCAGCAGCTTCACCACCCTCGTGCTCGACGAGCGCCACGTCGTGCGCTTCGTCGATCGCCCCGACCGACCCGGGTACGTCCATCGGGTGCAGGGCGCCTTCCGCGCGCTCGCGACGGCGCCGGGGGCGGCCGTGTGGCCCACCGACCTCCCCGAGCGCACGAGCGGCGGCTTGGGGCCTTACGTGGCGCCCGCGGGCACGGTCGGGCCGCCCCTTTGAGCCCTCGCGCGCGCATCGCGTCGCCGCCGGAGACAGCAGCATGAACCCACTTACATCTTATCTATTTGGTGCGCGGGGTGTGGCGGCGGGGCTCGCGCTCGCGGCGGCCGGCGCGGCGCTCGTGGCCGCGTGCAGCTCGACCGAGACCCCGGCCGGGGGCGACGACGCGGGGCTCGACACCTCGTTCGTCCCGGGGCTGCCTCCCCCCGCGCCCACCACGCTCCCGGACGGCGCGCCTCGGCCCGACGCCGCGCAGCCGGACGGCGCCCTCCCCGAAGAGGACGGCGGGCCGCCGCCGCCCCCCGGCCTCGACTGCAGCGGCGCCGCCGGGAACGCGGCGGGCGCGGCGACGATTGAAGGATACATGGACTCGCTGCCGAGCCCGCCGGCGGGCGCCACGCGGACCGCCGCGGTCGACTCCATCTTGCGCACGTGCGAGGCGTTCGGGCCGCCGCCCGGCGCCCCCGCAGGGTGGGCCCGCGAGCACTGCTGGGCGTTCCTCGCCGCCTCCATCGCGAAGGAGTCGAACTACAACCCCGCGGTGCTCGTCCGCGACGCGTACGCCACGCGCAACGTCGGCGGGCAGACGGCCAACGATCCGGTGGTGGGCCTCCTCCAGATCCGCTTCAGCAGCACGGTGCACGAGGTCGCGGCGCTCGCCTCGAAGAGCCGCCTCACGTGCGCGGGGTGCACGCTCCCGGCCGCGATCACGGCGCGCGCGAGCGAGCCCGGCAGCTCGGCCTTCTGGGCGGTCACCGGCCCCACGCAGCACATGGCGGTCATGAAAGACGTCGCGTGCAACGTGGCGATGGGCGCGTGGTTTTACTTCGTGAACGCCACCGGCAACGGCAAGGCGAGCGCGGTCACCTACCCCGACCAATACTGCGCCGGCGGGGGCACGGGGGGCACGCTCATCACCGGGCTGCTCTCGCACCTCAAGGGCTCGGAGGCCGGGCGCGGCGCCATCACGAGCCAGGGCGCGCTCAACGCGCTGCAGGGCAGCGATCCCGGCGGGTACGGGTACGTGACGCAGATCAAGGGCTGGTTCGACACCATGGTCGGCCCGAGCGCGGGCACCCACCCGTTCTTCCTGCGGCTCGCGCCCGATCCGGCCCAGTATTGCGAGTGAGCCGTCAGCTCGCCTCGCGCGCCAGCGCTTCGAGGTGGCTCGACGCGAGGTCGCCGGTCGGCGGCCACGCGGGGCGCGGCAGGCCGCTCGGGAGCGCTCCGCCCGCGAGGGGCGGTGTCCGGAGCGACACCACGCCGTCGGGGAAAAAATCGTCGAAGCGGAGGGTGCGCGCGCGCTCGAGCCTGTCGGCCACGGCCTGCGCGCGATCGAACGAGAGCCCCACGCCGTGCACGCGCAGATCGCCCTCGAGCCTGTGGCGAAGGTGCGTGAGCCGCTTCAGCGTGGAGAGGTAGGCGCCGCGCCAGATCTCGAGGTACGGCCGGTGGTCCATGGGGTTCTGCGAGATGAGGCGCCGCAGCCGGTTGGCGGGCACGAACGTGTACGTGCTCACGTCCGGGTGCTTGCGCAGCACCCAGTTTCGCGTGGCCTCGTAGCGCGTGTACGAGATGGTGCGCACGTCCTGGTCGATGTTGTAGAGCAGGCCGCGCCGATCGTTGTAGCCGGGCGTGCGCGCGACGTACGGGAGGAACGGGTCGAGCACGAAGATGAGCGTGGCCCCGCGCCGCATGGCCTCGACGAAGTTCGAGGTGCGGGTGATCGCGCCGTCCTCGTAGTAGCGGCCGCCGATGTGCGTCGCCGAGAACGCGGGGTTGATGCTGAGCGACGCCTGGATCGCGCGGCTGATGGGCACGTCGCTGTGGGTCTCGTCGCCGAACAGCACGTGCGCGCGCGCGTCTTGGTCGGTCGCGCCGATGAAGAGCCGGCCGCCGAGCCGCGCGAAGTCGTTCGTGGCGCCGGGCGCGGTGAGGATGGCGCGGAGCGTGGTCTCGAAGCGGTCGGCGCGGAACGGCGGCGCGACGAGATCGACGTAGTCGAAGAAGAGCTGCTCGCGCGAGAGGCCGCGCGCCCGGCGCAGCGGCCGCGTGAGGCCGGTCCACGCGGTCTTGGCGGCGAGGCCGAGGCGCCGCGCGAAGCCGGCGACGTCGAGGTGCCCGAGGCGAAAGAGGCGGAGATCGAGCGGCGCGATGCGCCCGCCGGGGTGCCCGGCGATGGCGGCCATGTACTCGTCGACCGAGTAGCCCACGGCGAGGGGGCCGCTGACGACGGCGCCCGCGCTGATGCCGAAGTACATGTCGAAGCCGTTCGCGCCGCCGGCGTCGAGGCAGTCGTCGAGGCACTTGAGCACGCCGAGCTCGAAGAAGATGCCCGTGATGCCGCCGCCCGCCGCGCAGAGGGCCCGCTTGCCGGCCTTGCGCTCGGTGAGGGCGCGGCGCGCCTCGGCGAGGAACGACGCGCCCCACGCGGCGTCGGCGCGCTCGGGGGAGAACGCCTCGTGCCGCACGACGCGCCCGACGCCGCGCGCGCCGAGCTCGAGGATGAGGCGGTCGGAGGCGGCGCACGTGGCGCCGGAGAGCAACACCACGATGCGGTGGAACGCGTAGCGATCCTCCACGTCTTCGGTGGCGTCGAGCCGGTCGAGCACGTCGAAGGCGCCTGCCGCGCGCGCGGCGCGCTCCGAGCCCTCGGCCCCGCGCAGATCGAGCACGAGGAGGTTCACGTACGAGCGGTGCAGCTCGGCGACGAGCTCGCCCACCTGGGGTCGGCTCACGAGCTCGCAGGAGAGGTCCGCCCAGGCCACCGTGGCGCCGTCGGTGTCGGCGCCCTCCGCCGCGGCGAGCGACCGGACGAAGCCCTCGAACTGGGCCTCCGAGGGGCCATGGTACAGGATTCGCTTGGGTTTCTCGGCGTTTAGCACCGGGGCCGAGCGTACCCCACGCGCGCGCTCCGGTGCACGAGATTCCCGCGCGTGCGCGCTTACTCGGCCACGAAGCCCGCCTCGCGCACCTGCCGCGCGCGACGGCGATCGACGAGCTCGCGGAGCGCGTACGGGAGGCTCTTCGAGACCTCGGCCTCGGCGACGGCGCTGTATTGGCGCCCCACCTCGCGCGCGGCGGCGGCCATCAGGCCGGCCTGGAGGATGGAGACCATCGCGTACGAGCCGACGAGCGCGGCGAGGGCGATCACCGCCTCCTCGCCCGCGAGCGCCGCAGCGAACGCGGAGCCCAGGATGAGCAGCACGTTGAAGTAGAACGACACGGCGGCCGCGCGCGCCGCCGAGACGGCGCCGGTGGGATCGCCCCGGAGCAGCTTGAAGCCGACCATCCAGAGCCACGCGGCGATGATGAGGCCCGGGATGCTGAGGAGCCCCGCGCCCATCGCGATGAGGCCGAAGAGGCCCCACGCGAGCCCCGGCAAGAACATCGCGCCCATGACGAAGCACGTCGCGGCCGCCGCGCGCACCACGCCGGGCGCGCGCTCGAGGTGGCTCGTGTGGACCGCCCCCCCCGAGCGGTAGGCGCTGGTCTCGAGCACCTCGGCGGCCTTCGGGAACGCCTGCCAGACCGCCCGGCTCTTGGCCTCCTCGCGGAGGTACACGACCACGCCGCCGAGCGGCGCGGCGTGCGTGAGCACGAAGGCTCCGAAGAGCGCGGTGATTGTGGCGTCCGCCATGGTTGCCGTCCGGTGGTGATCGACGCGCCGACGCGCCCCTCCCTCAAAAGCTAGGGGTCGACCTCGCGCAGAGCAAGCGGGAGGGCGAGGGCGGCCGTGCGCTGGTCCCAACTCCCGCGCGCCGTCCGGCATTCCGCGCCGGCGACGACGAAATCACCCGGGGCGGTGGGGCGCGCGGGTATGCTTCGGCTCCTCATGATCGACAGTGACACCTCCGTCCGCGCTCGCGTCGAAGAGACCGTGAGCGCCGTGCGCGCGAAGACGCGCCACACGCCGCGCGTCGGCCTCGTCCTCGGGAGCGGCCTCGGCGCGTTCGGCGACACGCTCGACGAGTTGGTCAAGATCCCTTACCATGAGCTCCCCCACCTCCCGCAGTCGAAGGTGGTCGGGCACTCCGGCAACTTGTGCTTCGGCAAGGTGGGCGGGGTGCCGGTGGTGTGCATGCAGGGGCGCATCCACCTCTACGAGGGGCACTCGGTGGAGGCGGTCGTGCACGGGGCGCGAACGCTCGCGAAGCTCGGGGTCGAGGCCGTGCTCATCACGAACGCGGCGGGCGGCATCGAGCCCGGGTGGGCGCCGGGCGATCTCATGGTGCTCACCGACCACCTGAACCTCACCGGGCACAACCCCCTCGTGGGCCCGAACGACGACGCGCTCGGCCCGCGCTTCCCCGACATGTCCGCCGCGTACGACGCGAAGCTCCGCGGCGCCGCCCACCACGCCGCGCGCGAGGCGGGGTTCTCGCTGCGCGAGGGCGTGTACGCCGGCCTGCTCGGCCCCACCTACGAGACGCCCGCCGAGGTGCGCATGCTGCGCGCGCTCGGCGCGCACGCGGTGGGCATGAGCACCGTGCTCGAGACCATCGCGCTCCGCCACATGAAGGTGCGCGTCGGCGCGCTCTCGTGCATCACGAACCTGGCGGCGGGCCTCTCGAAGACCGAGCTCGATCACGCCGAGGTCGAGCAGACCGCGCGCGCCGCGCGGGAGCGCCTCACGGCCTTGCTCCGCGGCTGGATCCAGGGGGCCGCGGCGTGAGCGGCGACCCCACCCGCCCGCAGGTCGACATCCTCGCCGCGCTCGTGTCGGAGGCGCGCGTGGCCCAGGGGCGCGCGTACGCGCCCTACTCCGGCTTCCACGTGGGCGCCGCGCTCCTCACGAAGAGCGGCCGCGTGTTCGTGGGGTGCAACGTGGAGAACGCCTCGTACCCCGCGGGCATCTGCGCCGAGCGCACCGCTCTCGTGTCCATGATCGCGGCCGGGGAGCGCGACCCCGTCGCGATGGCGATCGTCACGCCGGGCAAGCGCGGCGGCTCGCCGTGCGGCATCTGCCGACAGACGATGAGCGAGTTCGCGCGCGACATGCCGATCGCGCTCGTGGGCGTGTCCGAAGGCGCCGAGGCGCGGCGCGACACGCGGCTCGCGGCGCTCCTGCCGGACGCCTTCGACTTCGAGCCCGAGCACGACCCGCGCGCGCGCAAGGGCCCCGCGCAGGTCCCCTGAGCCGCGCTCCTCCGTGCAGAATACAACGAGCTGGCGCTCCTCAGAAGAAGCGCAAGCCGAACCCGATGGGCGCGTAGAGCACGCGGTTGTCGTTCGTGGGGTTCGCGAAGTAGTAGCCGATGCTCGCCGTGACGAGCCACTGCCCGTAGGGCTTGGTGGCGACGGAGACGGCGAGATCGAACGTGGGAGAGAACACGATGTTCGTGGCGAGCTTGGTGGCGCCGGTGCAGCTCTGCGCCTGACCGCCGAGGAGGCCGACGCCCACCCAGGCCCAGTCGAGCGCGCGCACCGAGATGGCCGGCCCCATGGAGAGGAAGTTCGACCCGGCCGCGCTGCCGCACTCCGACCCGATCGCCGCGAGCGCCCGCACGAGGATCTCGGCGCGGCGCGTGAAGGCGTAGCCGCCCTCGACGGCGAGGCCGATCGAGGCGCCGGCGGCGCTCGCCTCCTGCGGGCCCTTGTCGGCCTTGAAGAACGCGTAGGGGACCGCGACGAAATGGGCGCCGAAGACGAAGCCGTCGGGCGCCGGTGCGGGCGGGGTCTTCGGAGGCGGTGGCGGCGGCGGCACCTGCGCCGGCGGCGGGCGCCACGTGGGGGCCTGCGTGGGCCGCTTGAAGGTGAGGGTCTCGGCGCCGCGGG
>CAZHGG010000371.1:0-6342 GCA_964531755.1 uncultured Polyangiaceae bacterium | reverse complement strand
CTGGAGGCGCGCGCTCGCCCTCGCGCTAAGCTGACGGCGATGTGCTGCTTCTCGCGCCCGGTCCGGGTCGTCGGCGCCGCGCGCGTCGCCGCGCGCGCCGCGGGCCCGGGCGACGCGCGCCAGTGGCTGGTCTACGCGATGAGCGTCGAGCTCGGCGAGGAGCTCGCCATGGTGCTGCCCCTGCCCGTGCCGCCCTCGCCCGGCGACGACGCCGTGACGTTCGTCGACCTCTCGGGCTACGCCTCCCTCTTCGCCGATCTGGAGGCGGCGTTCCCGCCCGACTGGAGCACGCTCTCGCAGGCCAAGGGTGGGCTCCTGCGCTCCGCGCCCGCGGCGCGCGCGCCCCTCGCCGTCGTGGAGGTGGGCTCGTTCGAGGCCTCGTTCGTCCCGCGCCGCGCCGACTTCTCCCGCCTCGATCCGCGGTTTCGCCTCTCCGACAGCGTGTGGTCTCGCCTCGAGGGGCGCGACGCAGGCTACGGCGACTGGGGCTTCGCCGTGTTTCAGCTCAAGCCCCGCCGCGCCGGCTTCTTCCGGCGGGCGGCGCGCCAGACCCTCCACCCGATGGCGTTCACGTTCCCTCGGCGGGAGCCCGAGGCGCTGTTCTTCCCGACGCTGCACGTGCACGACGGCGACGTGCCCGCCCGCGCGCGCTTCGACCACATGCTCTTCTGCCAGTCCGAGGGGGTGCTCGACGCCACCCTGGACTGGGACACCTCGCTCGAGCCGCTGGGCGCCTCGGTGCCGCCCGAGCGCGCGCGCGGCGCCAGCGATCCGGGCCGCGCGGGGCGCCGCACCTCGCTCCACGGCGACCTCCCGAACCGCGACGTCGTCCTGCGCCCGCCGGCCGGGGTGGGCCCCGACGACCTCTCCGGAAAAGGTGAGACCTATTCGTATCGCGTCCGCGCCTCGAGCGCCTACCTCCCCGAGCCGTGGGACGCGCAGCGCGTCGCCTGGCAGCGCACCGCGCGCGAGCGGCTCCCCGGCCTCTGCCGCGGGCTCCGCGAGGGGCTCCGCGCGCTCACCGCCGCGCGCCGCGAGGCGTGGGCCCTCGCGCCGCTCACGCCGTCGCTCCCGCCCCATTTCGTCAACGGGTCCCAGCTCTGGACGGGCGACGACTACCGCACCGGCGCCCCCGCGCAGGCCGGCGGCCCAGGGCGGGTGACGATGCGGGTGTTCACCGACACGGTCGAGCCGCAAGACATCACGCTCGGCTTCGCGCGCCTCCCCGAGCAGGACGCGCTCGACCGCCTGCGCGCCGAGCTCGCGGCGCTCGTCGGGCGCGCCGCGGGGCCCTGAGCACCTCGCGTCACCGGCGCGGCGGCTCGAGGGCCAGCGCGCGCGTGGCCTGGCCCTCCTCGTCGAGCGCGAAGACCTCCTCGCGGAAGTCGGCCACGCGGTACCCCTCGCCGTGCGAGGTGACGCGCACCAGCACCTTGCCCTCGGGGCTCGCGTCGACGCGGTAGCCGGGCACGTGGCCCTCCTCGGCCTCCGCGACGAACTTGCGCCGCGCCGCCTCGCGGCGTCGGGCGAGGAGCGTGGCGGCCCCGCCCGCGGCCGCCCCGAGCCCGGACATCACGACGAGGAGCCACCGCCCCACGGGCTCGAGGACCCCCTCCCAGTGCGTCAGCGTGTGCCCCGAGGTCGCCGAGGCCTGCCCGCCCGCGAGCGCCACCACGAGCCCAAAGAGAGAGAGCGCGACGCAGGCGAGCCCCACGATCCACTCGCCGCGCTCCTCGCCCGCGAGCCCCTTGCGCGCCAGCGACTGCGACCACGCGATGGGGCCGCCGAACGCGACGAGCGTCGCGACCATCGCGGGGATCCACGCGAAGGCGCCGAACGTGCAGCCGAGGGCGAAGCCCATGGCGAACCCGGCCAGCCCCTCGTTCCAGCCCAGCAAGATGCCCGCGGCGAGCCCGCCGTTCAGCATCGCCAGCGGCACCGACAGGAGCCACCCCCAGCGGAAGTTGGAGCGGCCGATCGTCTTGCGCCACCGGAGCAACGAGGCCCACACGGCGCCGATCACCAGCGTCGGCATGCCCGTCACGAAGGTGGAGAGCCCAAACTGGCCCGAGTCGGCGACGATCAAGCCGAAGATGCCCGCCGTGACGGCGGCGAGCGCCAGCCCCACCGCCGCGACGTTGAGGTTTCGCAGCGCGCCCAGGGTCTGAAACGGCTTGGGGACCGCCACTCAGCCTCGCCTCGTCGCCCGCGCCCCGCCCGATTGAGCCATCCTGAGACCTCCTCCTCCGAGCGTAGCGTCAACGCCTCGTGCGGCCTATGCGTTCCCGCCCGGCGCAGGCGGGTTGGCCGCCGCGAATTGGGTTGAACGCGCGGGCAGCCATGGCACAGCTCCGCGAACCTCATGACCCTCTTCGTCCACTTCCCCCGGCCGGGCTTCTTCCTGGCGGACATCCCCGTCACGGTGATCGTCGACGGAGAGGTCGTCTATCAGGGCTCGTTCCTCGCGGGTTTCACGGTGGCCGTCGAGGTCGCGCCCGGCGAGCACGTGGTGGAGACCGCCATCCAGCTCGGCGCCTTCACGCGCCGGCGCCGCATCAGCATCTCCGTGGCCGCGACGGACGAGGTCGTCACGGCGACGCTCTCCTACAGCCGAATGTGGGGGAACTTCGAGGAAAAGGTCGCCCTCGCCCCGGGTGGCCCCGCGGTCCCAGCGTCCGTCGCAGACGAAGCGGCCCATCTCGCCCGTCCGAGCGAGCCGGTCCGCGCCACGTGGGCTCTGCTCGCCCTGCTCGGTGTGTGCTTCGCCGTCGAGTACATCGCCGGCGTCGGGCCACGCGACGGGGCGACGCCGAGTCGCGACACGCTCGACGCGCTCGGAGGCCTCGGCCCCTCCGCGCTCCGGGACGGCGAGGCCTACCGTCTCGTCGCGTGCACCTTCCTGCACGCCGACCCGTTGCACCTCTTCATGAACGGCGTCGCGCTCGCGATGGCCGGCTTCTTGGTGGAGCGCACGCTCGGCGCCGCCCGGCTCGTCGTGCTCTACCTGCTCGGGGCCGTGGGCGGCTCGCTGGTGTCGCTCGCGTTGAACCGGGGAGACATGATGTCGGTGGGGGCTTCGGGCGCGGTGCTCGGCGTCTTCGGCGCGGGCCTCGTGCTCGCCGAGCTCTACCCGGCAGCGCAGCGCGCGCCGCTCCGGTTCCAGCTCGCGCGGGTGCTCGTGCCGTCTCTCGTGCCCATGTTCGGCGGGCGCGGATCGCACGTCGACTTCGGCGCCCACCTCGGCGGGGCGCTCACCGGGGCCATCGTTGGCGCGGCGATGCTCTCGGAGCTCCGCGCGGCGTCTGCGCGGGGCGGGAGAGCCACGGTCGTCTGGCCGCGAGTCGCCGCCGCCGCCGGGGGCCTCGCGGTGGCCGTCGCGTTCGCCCTCGTCGCGACGCGTGGGTATCCGCGCGTCGCGGCGCTCGCATCCGTGATGCGGACCGTCGTTCCCAACGCGGAGCTCCCCGTCCAAGGGCAGGCGAGCGCGGAGACCTACGCGCGCTGGGCGAAGGAGTATCCGGACGACCCTCGCGTCCTCGCGTGGCAGGCGGGCGAGGCGCTCGATCGCTCCGACGCCGTGGCCTTCGACGCCGCCGTGACGAAGGGGCGCCAGGCCGTGGTGAGGACCGCCCCGGCGTTCTCGGAAGAGACGCGCGCGCATTTCACGAAGGTGTTCGACGGTCTCGAGGCCGACCGTGGGATGCTCCTGCTCGTGCCGCCCGGCGAGCTGCCGAAGGGCACCGCGCAAGAGACCGACGCTGGGTGGAACGCAAAGATCGCGTCGTTCGCCGCAAGATACCCAAGGGACCCGCGCGTTCAGCTCGAGCTCACGATGCGCGCCTACTTTGACGCGCGCGATCCAAAGGCCGCCCTCAAGCACGCGAAGGCCACCCGCGACGCCGTACCCGCCGTGAGCGCGTTCTTCCCGAACGGGCTCGACGTGGACCTCGTGTCGGCGGTCGAGGTCCTCGCCCTCCGCGACCTCGGGCGTCACGACGAGGCGAAGGCGCTCGAGCTCCGCGTCTGCCACGAAGACGGGCACGAGCGCGCGCGCCGGTTGCTCACGACGAACGGCCTCTGCCGCCCCGGCGCGGCGCGCTGATCTCCGCCGCGCCGCGCCACGCCGGATTGCGCTTGAATTCGCCAGCAAGAATGGCACAGCTAGCGGGACCATTCTCGAAGGAGTGTCCATGTCGAAGCGCTGGTATGTCGCCGTCCCCCTGGCCCTCGCCGCCCTCACCGTGGCCGCCTGCTCGGCGGAGGCCCCCTCCGACCCCTCGGGTGAGGACCCCGGAGCGGAGCTCGACGTCGTGGGCGAGTCGAACTCGCAGGAGGCGCTCACCGAGAAGAACAACCTGCGCGGCGCCGACAAGATGGCCGAGGGCGAGCTCGCGCTCACCTTCGACGACGGCCCCCGCGCGAGCTCGGTCGAGTTCGCCCAGTGGCTGAAGGACCAAGGCATCGCCGCGACGTTCTTCATGACGGGCACGTCCATCGTGGCCACCGAGGCGCAGCGCGCCGCGCCCGGCAAGATCGCCGCGATGGGGCACCTCATCGCCAACCACACCTACACGCACCCCATCAACCCGTCGTTCGCGCGGCTCGCCCCCTCGCAGATGGTCGACGAGATCGGCAAGACCGACGTGCTCATCGCGCCGCACGTCGCGCCCGGCGCCCCCTTCTTCGTGCGCACCTCGGGCGGCAGCTGGAGCACCGGCGTGCAGACGGCGCTGAACGGCAGCGACCGCACCAAGAAGTACGTCGGCAACATCTACTGGGACATCGGCGGCGACATGGCCGACGGCTACGGCGCCGATTGGGCCTGCTGGGGCAGCAAGTACAAGCTCACCCCCGAGGGGTGCGGCGATCGCTACATGGCCGAGATCAAGGCCAAGAAGAAGGGAATCGTGCTGCTGCACGACATCCACGCGAAGACGCAGCTCATGGTCAAGTACTTGGTCCCGAAGCTGAAGGCCGCCGGGTACAAGTTCGTCCGCGTCGACGAGATCCAGGGCCTCAAGCCCACGCAGTAAGGACCGCCCCGCGGCGCCTCAACGTGCCCGCGCGCCTCGGCGTGCGGGCGCGTCCGTTTCGAAGGCGGCGGGGGTCGCCTGCGGCGCGGAGACGTGCCGCGGCGCGACCCCCTTGTGCCAGGTGCTGCGCTCGGGCTCCCGCTGCCGCGCCCCGGAGGAGGTGTTCGGGACGCGCGCGGAATGCGACAGCGCCGACGACTGCCCCGAAGGCAGGCGCTGCTGCGCGACCTACAACAAGGGTGGGGATCAGTATTACTGTGAACCGGGCTACGAGCCTTGGTTCCCCGACTGCAGCGTGGAGGGCTCCGGGGCGACGATCCTCTGCCGGACTGCGAGTGCCTTGGGAGTCAACGATGCCTCCCGATGAAGAGAGACGATCGCTTCGCGGCCTGGCGGTGGCTGCGCTCCTGCCAGTCGTGTCCGGAGTGCGAGGCCGGGGCGCCGACGTGTGGGGACGGCGTGAGGAACGGAGCAGAGACGGACGTGGACTGCGGGGGCTCGTGTCCGCCGTGTCCCAACGGGAAGACGAGCGGTGTCCCCGCGGACTGCCGGAGCGGGTCGTGTCCAGCCGCGGTCTGCGTGTCCGCCGCGGTCGCAGGACCCTGAGCCGCACGGCGGGTGGCGCACGCGACGTGTGCACGGCGGGGGAGGCGAACCTGCGGCGCGGAGTAGGTCCGCGCGCGCGGCTCGAGCGGGGCCCCACGAGCTGGGCACGCGGGGGCTCAGCGTGCGTGCGCGCCGGCACAAACTTCACTCGCCGTGGTGGCATCGGCTACCAGCGGAGGATGCGTTGGCGTACGGCAGTCGGGCTCTTCGTCGTGGGCGCCACCGGGGCGTGCGCGGCCACCGCCGTCGTCGAGGTCCCTCGCGCGGCTGACGCGCGCGACGCCGCGCCTGCGGCGAGGCCCGCGCCTGAGGACGCGGGGGGGGACGCGGTGGAAGCGGACCCGGCGTACACCAGTTGCGCCAATGGTGGGCCGGACGAGTATTGCGCGGCGTTGAGCAACGCGGTGAAGAGCGCCACGGTTACGGGTAAGGTAGTTGCGGCGAGCGTGTACAGCACCATGAGCGTAACGGCGTGGATGGAGAAGGCGCGCAGACAACTGGACGACTTACCACCCACGTCCCGACGCGCCGGATATTTCCCACTGGAGGATGTGCGGAGGGTGACGTGGCGGATGCAGACGGGCATTTCGGCCACCTCAGTGACAGACCTTGTGCTGCCCGTCGAGCTCATTCAAAACGGCCTGAAGGGACTCGGATTCGGGAGCTTCCAGACCAACGTTCACCTTGGCGCGGACAGGGTGAT
>CAZHGG010000370.1:0-6353 GCA_964531755.1 uncultured Polyangiaceae bacterium | reverse complement strand
ACGGAGAGCGTGGCCTCGCTTACCGGCGGCTCCTCGCGCGCTCGGCCGCAGCGCGGGCCGCGGGGGCGGCGTGGTACGCAGGCGCGCGCGTGTCTCTCGGCGCGAAGGCGCGCCTCGGGCTCGCGCTCGGCCTCGACGGGCTCGCGGCGCTCCGCCTATGAGGGCGCTCGATCGAGGCGCTAGTCGTCGTCCGTCGCGATGACGGCGCGCATCGACGGCGCTCCCAGCTCGATGTCGAGGGCGCTCTCGGGGGCGGCGTCCCCGTCCACCTCCACTGCCGCGGGGAACGACGAGAGGGACGCGTCGGAGCCGAGCGCCTGCTTTTGCTCGAGGAAGCGCAGGGTCCCGGGGCCGCTCGTGCGCTCCAGCACCGCGCGCAAGTCCCCGTGGAGCGGGCTGTCCACGACCAGGCGGGCCCCGGTCCGCGGGTGGTCGAGCTCCACGCGGACACCGTGGATGAACGTGCGGTCGAGCCCGTTGCGCTGCTCGAAGAAGCGATTCGACGCGGCGTGGCCGTAGCGCTCGTCGCCGAGCACGGGGTGTCCGATCGCCGCGAGGTGCCGCCGCACCTGATGTGGGCGCTCGAGCTCCGGCACCACGCGGAGGACGCTGTGCCCCCCTGCGATAGCGAGCCGTCGGTAGCGCGTGCGGGCGGGTCGCACCTGGCCGTTCTCGCGAAGGTCCCGCGCGATCGTGCCCTTCTGAGGCGTCACACCGCGCGCGTACACCACATAGATGCGGCGCGCCTTGTTGGACGCGAAGGCGGCGGAGAAGAGGTCGTGCGCCTCGTCGGTCTTCGCGAAGAACACGAGGCCGCTGGCGCCCGCGTCCTCGCGCGTCACGGGCCTGAGCGGCGTCGTCGCGTGGCCCGGGAGCCTCGCCGCGCGCTCGCGCAGAGAGGCGCCGGCGGGGTAGTCGGCCCGCGGTAGCACGGGCTCGTGGGGCGCCTTCGCCACGACCAGCACGTCGGCGTCCTCGTAAAGGACGGCGGGGGCGGTCGGGGAGCGGCGCCGGAGGATCGTCACCGTCTCGACCTCGTCGGTGAGCGGGATCATGTCGAGCGGCTGGAGTGTGTGCGCGCCGTAGCCGAGGCGCGCGAGGTGGTCGAGGTCCCGCGCGAGGGTGTCGGGATCGCACGACACATAGGCGATCGCCGAGACCCCGAGCCGGGGGAGGCCCTCGCGCGCGAGCGGGCTCATGCCGCGGCGCGACGGGTTGACGACCGCGGCGTCGAACGCCTCGCCGCGTTGCGCGCGCTGGCGGAGGCTCACTCCCACGTCTTCGCACTCGGCCTCGAGGGTCAGGCGCTGGGCCGCAGCGGCGGCGAGGGCGTTGGCGACGGCCGGCCCGTACGACTCGACCAGGGTCGTGCTCACCCCGCCGGCGGCGAGCGCGAGCGCGATGGCCCCCGAGCCGCCGTACAGGTCGAGGAACCTCCGCGCGCTCGGCCCGCCTCGCACGTCGAGCCCGCGGAGCACGAGCTCGTGAACACGCGCGGCTTGGGCGCGGTGCGACTGCACGAAGGAGCCGAAGGTGGCGAGGTGTGTGGAGGCACCGACGCGGTCGGGCCGCGTGTCGACGCCGGAGAGCAGCCGCGTCTCGCCGCCGAGCACCTGGGGAGAGTCGTCGTCGTGGTAGTTCACCGCGACGCCGGCGAACAGCGGGTGCGCCGCGCGCAAGGTGTCTGCGAAGGTGACGAGCTCCGGCAGTGGGGCCGCGCGCCTGCGTGTGAGCACCAGAGTGAGGAGCACGCGCGCCGGCTCGTCGGTCGCGCCGCGGGTCTCGCGTACGTCGAGGGCGCGGAGCGCGCCACCGGTCGCGCCGAGCGGCGCCAGCACGCCGCCCTCCTGCTCGTGGAGGGCGACGACCCCGCGGAGGAGCGCCGCCGCCTCGGCGATCGCGGGTGAGAGGACGCGGCAGTCGGGGATGTCGACGACGTGGTGGCCCCCACCCTTGGCGTACAGCCCTACGGTCGCGCCTTGCGCGACGATGAGCTTCGCGCGTGTGCGGTAGCCGGTGATGGGGGTCGCCGGCAGCAGCGGCTCGGTGTGCGCGCTCTCGAGCGCGGGGTAGCGGCTGAGCGACTGCAGGACGCGGCCGCGCTTCACGAGGAGCTGCTCACCGTACGGCAGCCCGAGGATCGGGCAGCCGCCGCAGCGATCGGCGTGGACGCAGGCGACCACCTCGTCTGTCGTGCCGGCCGTCGGCTCGAGCGTCGAAGACATGTCGCGCGAGCGTAGCAGAACTCCCGGCGCCGCGGCGGTCGACGCGGCCGAGGCGCGCGTCAGAACGTGGCCGACTTGGGCGTGCGCGGGAACGGGATGACGTCTCGGATGTTGGCCATGCCCGTGACGAACATCACGAGCCGCTCGAACCCGAGCCCGAAGCCGGCGTGGGGGACGGTGCCGTAGCGCCGCAGATCGCGGTACCACCCGTAGGCGTCTCGATCGAGCTTGAGCTCGTCGAGGCGAGCGTCGAGGAGGTCGAGGCGCTCCTCGCGCTGCGAGCCGCCGATGATCTCGCCGATGCCCGCGGCCAGCACGTCGAGCGCCGCGACGGTGCGGCCGTCGTCGTTCTGGCGCATGTAGAAGGACTTGATCTCCTTCGGGTAGTTCATGACCACGACCGGGAGCTTGAACACCTCCTCGGTGAGGTAGCGCTCGTGCTCGGTTTGCAGGTCGCCGCCCCACGTGATCGGGAACTCCCAGGCCTTGCCGGACTTGGTCAGGACGTCGACGGCCTCGGTGTAGTCGATGCGCTTGAAGGGCGAGTCGACCACGTGGCGGAGCCGCGCGAGGAGGCCCGGCTGGATGCGCTCGTCGAAGAACTTCATGTCGTCGGCGCGCTCGACCAGCGCGGTCTCGACCACGACCTTGAGGAAGTCCTCCGCCACGCCGGCGAGGCGCGCGAGGTCGCAGAACGCGATCTCGGGCTCGACCATCCAGAACTCGGCGAGGTGGCGCGCCGTGTTGGAGTTCTCCGCTCGGAAGGTGGGGCCGAACGTGTACACCTTGGACAGCGCCATCGCGTAGGTCTCGACGTTGAGCTGCCCGGAGACCGTGAGGTACGCCTCGCGCCCGAAGAAGTCGTCCGCCGCGTCGAGCCTCGCGCGCTGTGCGGGGTCGGCGTGGAGGAAGTCGAGCGTGGACACGCGGAACATCTGGCCCGCGCCCTCGCAGTCGGACGCGGTGATGATGGGCGTGTGCACCCAGTAGTAGCCCCGGTCGTGGAAGAACCGATGGATCGCGAGCGACAGCGCGTGCCGCACGCGCGCGACCGCGCCGAAGGTGTTGGTGCGCGGGCGCAGGTGCGCGACCTCGCGCAGGTACTCGAACGAGTGGCGCTTCTGGCTGATGGGGTAAGTGTCCGGATCGGCCACCCATCCAACGACCGTGAGCTCCGCCACGTCGAGCTCGACGCGCTGCCCCTTCCCCTCGCTCGCCTTCACGGTGCCCGTCGCTTCGATGGAGCAGCCCGACGTGAGCCGCTGGACGTCGGCGTAGTTCGCGAGCTCGGTCCGCGCGACGAGCTGCAGATTGTCGAAGCACGACCCGTCATTCAGGGCCACGAACGACAGACCCGCCTTCGAGTCACGGCGGGTGCGCACCCAGCCCCCAACGGTCACACGTTCCCCTATGTCGGCGCCTTGGCGCCCCTTCAGCACGTCGTCGACGGAGACCAGCATGGCGCGACGGTAGACCGGGAAGGGCGGCGTCGTCGAGGGGACGCTTGCGGGCAGTGCACCGGCTCCCGCGGCTAGCCGTTCGCGCGGAGGCGCGACTTTCGCCGCTCCTCGCCCGCGGCCTGGGAGGCGCGCACCGCTTCGTCCTCCGCGAGGAGCTGCGGCACCGGCGCCGGGCGGCCCTCCGCGTCGATGGCGACGAAGGTGAGGCGCGCCTGCACGCAGGGCCACGTCCGCCCGGAGCGCGAGTCCTCTCCCTCCACGGCCACCTCGATCTCAATCGACGTGCGGAACGCCGCGGACACGCGCGCCGCGAGCCGCACGACCTCGCCGACCTTGACGGGGTGGTGGAACTTGAGGTCGTCCACGAACGCGGTCACGCACATGAGGCCGGTGAAGCGCTGGGCCGAGATCGCCGCGCAGAGATCGACCCACGCCATGATCTGACCGCCGAAGACGTTGCCGAGCGCGTTCGCGTGCTGGGGCAGCACGTACTCGACCATCTTCGTCTCGGAGGCCGCTTGCGGGCGCGCGGTCGCGCGCGGGGCCGGGGCTTCGAGCGGGGCTGCGGGCGGGCCTGGGAGCATGCGCGGGAGCATAGCGCCGTCGGCGCCTACGGCGGGAGGATCCGCACGTCGAGGTTCCACGCGCCCGAAGCCCCCGCCAGGCCGTCGATCTGCACCCAGTACGTGCCCGCGGCGAGGTCGAGGTCGAGGAAGCTCCGCGAGGCGCGCGCGCCGACGTGACACCCCGAGGGGACCTCGATCCCGGGGCACGCCGCGCCTTCGCGCACGTTGAGCAGCGTCGGGTAGCTCGACCCCTCCATGTCGAGCAGCACGCGCCGGCGGTCCGGGAGCGTGAGCTTCAGGAGCTGATCTCCCGCGCCGGCGGGCGGCCCCCCCACGCCATCGCAGCTCGCCGAGAAATCGGGCGCGCGCGCGCTCGTGTCGCCGGTGAAGAACCCGCCCGAAAGGGGGATGATGTGGGCGTCCGCGCACCCGTCGGCGGTGACCGGCGTGGGCGGGACCGTGGGGCGGACGAACGCGCCGAGCGACGCGCGCTCGCCGCGCTCGTCGTGGAGCAGCGCCCGGTAGGTTCCCGCGGGGACGTTGCGCTTGCCGACGCGCGCCGGCGTCGTGTCCCGCTGGCACGCGAGGGTGTCGGCCTTCGTGCACCCGACCGCGCTCAGCGAGACGGCCCCCTGCTCGGTCGCGGGGAAGCGCCCCACGAGGAGCACGTCGCTCGGCTGCGCGAGCGTGAGGTCGAACGCGGCGGTGGGGCCGCCCGCGAGGCAACCGTTCGCGATCTCGTCGTACCCCGAGAGGTCGACGGTGACGGTCGCGTCGTGCGCGAGCGCGGGGGGCGCGGCGCACGTCGCGCTGGGAGGCGCGACCGTGGGCGGTAGGGTCTGGACGATGACGTTCGCGTCGAGCGCCGCCGTGCCCGCGACCGCGAGCACGTGCGTCCCCGCGGGGAGGCTCCGCGCGAGCAGCGGCGGCGTCGGGCCGACACGGCAGCGGCGCTCGTCCGCGCACGCCCCCGGTTCGCGCAGCGAAACCACAGGCACGCCGGTCCCGCGCAGGCGCGCGCTCACCACCCGCACGTCGTGGGGCTCGGTCAGGGTGAACGCGTACGTGAGCTCGCCGGTCTCGGAGTCGCACGCGCTCGCGAGATCGCGCGAGGCGTCGACCAGGGTCACGGTGAACGGGGTGTCGGTGGCGACGGCGAGCGGGGCCGCGCAGGACTCGTTGGGGGAGGGCGGGGTCGCCGCGGACAGCTCGACCGAGAGCTCGACCGCCGCCTCCGTCTGCGTGGTGACGACGACGTAATACGTGCCCGGCCGGACGCTGCGTGCTCGCGCACGAGCCTGGGAGGAGAGGTGCGTGTGGCCGCACGCGAGCTCGGCGCCCGCGGGGGTGCACGCCGAGAGGATGGCGACCGCGGTGTCGCCGGACGTGCCCGGCGCGCTCGTCGCGAACACCTCGAGGTCACGCGGCGGATCGGTCGGCGCCCCAGGCACCACGATCGCGACGACCACGTCGCGGGCGGCGGTGGGCGTGGCCACGCCGCACGTCGTGAAAAAATCGCGCCGAGCCGCGTTCGTGGAGAGGGAGATCAGCGCCGGCGCGGTGAACGTGCGCGCCGTCGCGCAGGTGTCGTCCGCCGGGGAGCTGCAGGGGGTCTCGTCGACCCGCCGGTTGCAGTTGTCGTCTCGCCCATTTCCGCACACCTCCGATCGGGTCGCGCCCACCGCGGGGTCGAGATCGTCGCAGTCGGTGCCGCCCGGGCAGTGGTCGTCGGCCTCTCCGTCGCCGTCGAGGTCGCGCGGCACCCGCACGCACGCCTTCGTGGACTCCTCGCAGGCGTCGATCGTGCACGAGTCGCCGTCTTGGCACGTGACGGGTTCCCCGGGGCGGCACCCGAGGCGTGGCACGCAGCGCTCCCTCCCGTTGCAGAAGAGCACGTCGGCGCACTGCGTGTCGTCGGGGGTGTTGCGGCAGCGCGGCGGCGAGAGCGTGCGGTCGCACCGGTCGTAGGTGCAGTCGAGCCCGTCGCCGCACTGCGAGTCGTCCCCGCACGGATCGCCGAGGGTGGGATCGGTCGAGGGGCCGTCGGGGCCGGCGTCGGCCGCGGCCTCGGCGCGCGCGTCCTGCACGCCCGCGTCGAAGCG
>CAZHGG010000369.1:4659-6359 GCA_964531755.1 uncultured Polyangiaceae bacterium | reverse complement strand
GCCGGTGGCGCGTTCTTCCCCTCGGGCGCCGGCGGCGGCGACGTGGCCGTGCTGCTCGCGCCAGGGGCGCACGCGCTCGCCGCGTTCGACGCGCGCGCCGAGGCGCACGGCTACGCGCGCCTCGCCCTCACCCTCGACTCGCAAGGCGTACGGGCCGTCGCCGCCCCCACCGAAGGAACGAGCACCTCCCCATGAGCAAGACCTCCCAGCTTCCCGGCTTCTACAAGGTCCAAGTGTCCGAGCGCCGCGCGCTCGTATGCGACGCCACCGGAGTGGAGCCCATCGAGATCGAGCGGGCCCTCGACGGAGGCGGCCTCGACGCCGACACGGCCGACAAGTTCGTCGAGAACGTCCTCGGCACGTACGGGCTCCCGTACGGCGTCGCCCTCAACGTGCGCGTCAACGCGCGCGACCACGTGGTGCCGATGGTCGTGGAGGAGCCCAGCGTGGTCGCCGCCGCGTCGAACGCGTCGAAGATGATCCGCTCGGGCGGCGGCTTCGTCGCCGAGGTCGACGAGCCCCTGATGATCGGCCAAATCCAGCTCATCGACGTGGCCGACCGCGAGGCCGCGCGGGCGACCATCCTCGCGGAGCGCGCAGATCTCCTCGCGCGGGCGGATCGCGCCGTGCCGGGCCTCGTGGCGCGGGGCGGGGGAGCGCGCGACCTCGAGGTGCGGCTCATCGGCGCCGCCGAGGACCGCATGATCGTGGTGCACATCCTCGTCGACTGCCGCGACGCGATGGGCGCGAACCTCATCAACAGCATGGCCGAGGGCGTGGCCGATCGCCTGGCCGAGCTCGCGCGGGCCAAGGTGGGGCTGCGCATCCTCTCGAACTTGTGCGACCGGCGCTGCGTGCGCGTCCGCTGCCGCGTCCCCGCGCGCGTGCTCGCCACGGAGACCATGCCGGGCGAGGAGGTGATCGACGGCGTGGTCAACGCCTCCCGCTTCGCCGAGCTCGACCCGTACCGCGCGGCCACGCACAACAAGGGCATCATGAACGGCATCGACGCGGTCGTCATCGCGTCGGGCAACGACTGGCGCGCCGTCGAGGCGGGCGCGCACGCCTACGCCGCGCGCAGCGGCCGCTACTCCCCGCTCGCCATCTGGCGCCGCGACGGCGCCGCGCTCACGGGCTTCATCGAGCTGCCGCTCGCCCTCGGGACCGTGGGCGGCACGCTGCGCGTCCACCCCGGCGCCCGCCTCTCGCTCCGCATGGCCGGCATCGAGTCGTCGCAGGAGCTCGCGATGGTGGCGGCGGCCGTGGGCCTCGCCTCGAACCTCGCCGCGCTGCGCGCCCTCGCGACCGACGGCATCCAGCGCGGCCACATGGCGCTCCACGCGCGCTCGGTGGCGGTCGCCGCCGGCGCCTCGGGGCCCGCGGTCGAGCGTGTCGCCCAGATGATCGTGGAGGCCCGCGACATCACGGTGGAGGCTGCCCGGCGCGCGCTCTCGATCGTGCAGAACCAGGCCGACAGCGCCGCCTCGCTCGACGGCGCGTGACCGGCGCGCCGCGCCCGGTGCGCGTCGCCAAGTAGCCAATTGTACGAGGGAAGGCGTCGCGCGTCGCGCGGGCGACGCTTGCGAGGTGCCTCGCCGCGCGAAGTCGGATACCGTCCGGCCGTGAGCGAGCGTGACCGGAACGGCGAGCCGGCGGAGCCCGACGCGGCGAGCACCTCGCGCGTCCGCGGGGCGCTCCAC
>CAZHGG010000369.1:0-4649 GCA_964531755.1 uncultured Polyangiaceae bacterium | reverse complement strand
CCGGCCGCCCGGGCGGCGGCGGGGCGGGGGGGGGGGCGGCCCGCCCCCCCCCGCCCCCCCCCCCCCCCGCGTCCGCGGGGCGCTCCACGACGTGTCGAACGCGCTCACGGTGCTCCTCGGATGGGTGGAAGAGGCGCAGAGCCCGGGCGCGACCCGCGACGAGGTGCGAGCGGCGCTCCGCGTCGTCGAGGCTCACGCCCGTCGCGCCCGCGATCTCGCGCGCTGGGCCGTGGGCGGCGAGGGCGCCGAAGAGCCCTCGCCCGCCCAGTGCGACGCGGTGGTCGACGAGGCGCTCGCGGGGCTCGCCATGGCCGCGCGCGAGGCTGGCGTCGCCCTCGTCGTCGACGGGCACGCCGGCGGCGCCCCCGTGTGCGCGCCCGAGGCGCTCCACCACGTCCTCGTGAACCTGGTGCTGAACGCGCTCTCGTTCTCCCCGCGCGGGGGAGTGGTCACCGTGGGGCTCGAGGCGCGCGGCGCCAGCGTGTCGCTCACCGTCTCCGACGAGGGCCGCGGAGTCGCCGCGCCGGCGGAGGTGTTCTCGGGTCGCTCGGGACGCGAGGGTGGAAGCGGCGTGGGCCTCGCGCACTCTCGCACCGTGGCGCGCGGCCTGGGCGGCGACCTCGAGCTCGACCCGCGTGGCCCCGGCGCCACGTTTCGGCTCACGTGGCCGCGGGCGGAGGAGACCCCACGCCCGAGCGGCGCGAGCGTGCGCGGGGGCGGCTCGCTGGCCGGGCGGCGCATCCTCGTGGTCGAGGACGACCCGGCGGTGCTCTCGCTGCTCGAGGCGGCGCTCGGCGCGCGCGGCGCGGACGTCGTGGTCGCGGTCGACCGCGCCGCGCTGGACGCGGCGCTCTTGGAGCGGCACCACGGCGTCGTGCTCGACCTGTCTCCGCTCGAGGGCCACCTCGAGCACGACCTCGCCCGCATCGCGGCGGCGGGGCTGCCGGGCGCGCCCATCGTCCTGGCCACGGGCGCGGCCGACCGCGTCCCGGTCGAGCTCGTCAGCGCGCTGCGGCTCGTCCGCAAGCCCTTCGAGCTCGGCGAGGTGCTCGAGGCGCTCTGCGCGCCGTCCCCCTAACGGCTGGGCCGGCCTCGTTTTTTCGGGCGCCGAGCGCGCGCCTGTCGATGTCGCTTGACTCCGCGCCGAAAGTGGTAGAAAAGCTCGCCCACTGCACGACGCGAAGGTGGCGGAATTGGCAGACGCACTAGCTTGAGGTGCTAGCGGGTAACACCGTAGGGGTTCAAGTCCCCTCCTTCGCACAGAACAGCCCACCGAAGACGGCCGCGACCCCCGGGTTGGCGGCCGTCGCCATTTGCGAGCTTCGGCGTGAAATCTGCGCGCAGACCTTGCGCGTGGGCCCACGTCTGGTAGCCCTCGCACCGGAGTACCGCCACGACCGTGCGATCGCAACCTACCCCCCACCTCGACCCCGCGGCCGACGCCCCGCCTTCGTCCCGCGCGGCCAGGCTCATGCGGGCGATCTCAATCGCCTCGCAGCCACCGCCTCCGGCGCCGCTGTACGCGCCGGCGGAGGTGTACGGGCGCGAGGCCATCGCGAACATCGCCCGGCACCTGCCGCTGGTCGAGCGGGCCTACGCGAACGTGCGCTTCTCCATCCTGCGGCCCAAGCTCCTCAGCGTCATGGATCTGCTCCTCCCCGACGAGGGGCGCATCCTCGACATCGGCTGCGGCTTCGGCCTCTTCGCGGCGTACTTCGGGCAGACGCACCCGGGGCGGCGCATCACGGGCGTGGACCCCGACGGCCGCCGCGTCGAGATGGCGCGGCGCGTGGCCAGCGGCCTCGGCCTCGACGCGCACTTCGTCACGGGCGACGCGCGCCACGTCGAGCTCGAGGGGCGCTTCGACGCGGCCTACGTGCTCGACGTCATGCACCACATCCCACGCGACGACCAGCGCACGCTCCTCGCGGCCCTGCGCGATCGCCTGGCCCCGCGCGGCGTGCTGGTGGTGAAGGACATCACCACCGCGCCCACGTTCGGGCTGAAGTTCACCGAGCTGCTGGATCGCGTGATGGTCGGGTGGGACGAGCCGCTCGCGTACCGCCACCACCGCGAGTGGGGCGAGATGCTCACCTCCCTGGGGTTCCACGTGCGCATGGTCCGCGTGCCGGACGTCCTCCCGTACCCCCACGTGGTCATCGCCGCCACGAAGCTCTAGCGTTCGGCGCGTCCCGGCGCGCTCGCGCCGCTCTCTGGACGCTTGCGCGCGAGGGGCGGGCTCTCTACCCTAGGGCGCGCGTCCATGACGACCCCGTCCTCTCGCGTCTCCAGCCCGCTGGGCTCGCCCGATAGCGCGCCCGCCACGGCGGAGCTCGAGGGCCTCGGCGAGCTCGCGCCGCGCTTCGGCTGCACGTTCCGCGCGGGCGAGGTCCTCTACGCCGAGGGCGAGCGGGCCGAGCGCGCCTTGCTGTTGCTCTCCGGGCGCGTGCGCATCGTCAAGCGCGTGCGCCAGGCCGAGCGGAGCGTGAGTGTCGCCCGGGCCGGCGAGTTCCTGGGAGAGGCCGCGCTCCTCGAGGGCGCGGTCCGTACCCAGACGGCGATCGCCCTGGCCGACGGCACCGCCCTCGCGTTCGACCGCGCCTCCTTCCGCGAGACCGTCATGGCCTACCCCGCGCTGGGCGCGCGGGTATGCGAACAGATGATCAGCCGCGTGCGCGACAGCGAGGACCAGCTCGAGGTGCTCACGCTGCGCGACACCCAGTGCAAGATCGTCCGCGCGCTGGTGAAGCTCGCCCGCGGGCAGGACGACGCCGTGCTGGAGCTCTCACCCATCGAGCTGTCGGCGCGCGTCGGCCTCGACGTGGAGACCGTCAAGCGCACGGTGCTTCGTCTCCGCGAGCAGCACTACCTCCGCATCGTCGGTGAGAAGATCGAAATCCTGGAGCGCGACGCCCTGAACCAGCTCTCGACCCTGCTCGACGCCAAGGAAGAGCTCCGCGGCGCCACCTGAACGCGCGGCCGGTGGCGGGGGAGCGCGACCGAATCGCTCCGGTCCGCGCCGCGAGGCCCATTTTGGGGCAAATGGCGGTCCCCCGACCGCAACTCGAGGGTTGACGGCGCGCACCCTCCCAGGTAGGTCCATGACCACGCAGACCCGCTCCGGGATGTCACCTTTTCTGCGCGCTTTTTTCTCTTGCCTTGTGTTGACGGGTGGTTTCTTGGCGGTCCCGCCGCCGTTCGTCGTGTCGTACGCCGAATCCCCATGTTCGCTTCCCCCCTCCCCAAGCGCGCCGCGCGTCAGACCCCCTCACCCCTGCTTCGCTCCCCGCGTCGCGGAGGCGGGCTGGCTTGCGGCCTCGCGGCGGCGCTGCTCGCGGGGACGTTCGGGTGTTCGCGCGGGCCCAACCAGCCCGGGGCGCTCAGCGAGGAGCGCCAGAGTGAGGCGGAGTACGACGTCGCGCGGGAGTTCTTCGGCAAGCGCCAGTACCGCCCCGCGCTCGAGCACGCCCGCCGCGCGGTCGAGCTGAACGACGAGAACGCGAAGGGCGCCTACCTCACGTCCGTGGTGTACCTGGCCTTCTGCGCAGGCGATCCAGAGTCACCCGACTGCAAGCTGCCCGAGGCCGAGCGCTTCGCGCGCCTCGCCGTGAAGGCCGACGACCGCTTCCGCGACGCAAAGAACCTCCTTGGCAATGTCTTGATTCTTCAGAAGAAATACAAGGAGGCGATCGAGGTGCTGGAGCCGCTCACGCGCGACCCCGCCTACATCGAGAGCCACCTCGCGTGGAACAACCTCGGGTGGGCCCAGACCGAGTCGGGCCAGCTCGACGCCGCCATCGCTTCGCTCAAGAACGCCGTCGCGCAGCCTCGCTTCTGCGTGGGTCACTACCGCCTCGGGCTGGCCTACGAGAAGAAGGCCGACCTGGCCCGCGCCGAGTCGAGCTTCAGCAGCGCGCTCGCGGTCGAGAGCCCCGACTGCCAGTCGCTTCAAGACGCATGGGACGCGCGGGGGCGCGTGCGCCTCCGGCTAGGGCGGGCAGCCGACGCGAAGACCGACTTCGAGCGCTGCCGTGAAATTTCCCCGAAGACCCCCACCGGGGCTCTCTGCGCCAAGGCGGCGGCGAGCCTCACCGGGGGCACCTGACATGGAGATGCCGTTGAACGACACGCTGAGCAAGTCGAGCACGTCGGGCGCCGTGGGTGAGCGCGCGCTCCGCCCCGCCGCCGAGCCGGGCCAGGCGGTGGGGGCGCTGCTGAAGCGCCAGCGCGAGGCGAAGCTCATGAGCCTGGCGGAGGTGTCGCGCGTCACGCGCATTCCCCTGCACACCCTCGAGTCCATCGAGCGAGATCGCTTCGACGACCTGCCGGGCGAGGTGTTCATCCGCGGCTTCTTGAAGTCGTACGCCCGCGCGGTGGGCGCCACGCCCCAAGACGTGATCGCTCGCTACGCCTCGAGCCGCCGCGTGGCCACGGTGAACCCGCTGCCGGTCGCCTCGCCAGTGCAGGCCGCGAGCGAGGGGCAGGGCCGCCGCTTCGGCGTCGCGATCGCGTTCGTGCTGCTGCTCATCCTGTTCACGCTGGCGCTTTCGATCGTGCTGAAGCCGCGCGGTCGCGACATGCCGCCGGAGCTGTCGCAGGCCGAGCCGGCCGCCGCCGTCGACGGGCGCGCCTAGGCCCGGGGCCCGCCG
>CAZHGG010000368.1:0-6365 GCA_964531755.1 uncultured Polyangiaceae bacterium | reverse complement strand
CGCGGGCGGCGGACGCGGCGGCACGTCGCGGGTGGTGGAGGGCCCGCGCACCGTGATCGCGGGGGGGATCAGCGAGAGCGTGAGCGCGCGCTCGAGGAGCTCGGCGTCGGGCGGCGGCGGGAGGTCGGCGCGCCGGAGCGTGCCGGGCGAGACGAGGACCTCGGGCTCGCGCCGCGTCGGCACCGATGAGGTGCGGCCGCGCGAGTGCGCCACCTCGACGGCCGCGGCCGGGAGCGAGTCGATCTGCAGCCCGCCGTCCTCGGGCTCGGGGATGGCGGCTGGCACGGAGCTGCGCGAGCGGATGAGCTCGGCGTCGGGGAGCGAGAGGCCGCCCCCGAGGCGCGAGTAGGTGATGCTGGCG
This sequence comes from uncultured Polyangiaceae bacterium, assembly GCA_964531755.1. Taxonomy (GTDB): domain Bacteria; phylum Myxococcota_A; class Polyangia; order Polyangiales; family Polyangiaceae; genus JAAFHV01. The sequence continues at coordinate 6,004 of CAZHGG010000368.1, read as the reverse complement.
ACGCTCTCGTCCGCGACCGGATCGAGGGGAGGGGCGAACGTGCTGCGTCGCCGGGTGAGCGGGATGGGGATCTCCGACGGCTCCTCCTCAGCGGTGCCCGGGCCCGGCTCGGTGCCCCACATCGGGGTGCGGCGCACCGAGTAGGTCGGATCCGGCGGGGGCGTCTCGTGGCGCCCGCGCGGCTGGGCCCGCTCCGGCGCGCGCGCGCCGAGGACCTGGGCGTAGCTCGGGCGATCGCGCAGGGCGCCCTCGACTTGCTCGAGCGACGCGCGCATGGCGACCACGTTCGCGCCCAGGTGGAACGCGACCTCCTCCGCCGCGTGGGTGTCGAACGCGTTCACCACGGCGAGATCGACCGTGTTCGAACGCTCGTCGAAGCGCAGCGGCACGACGAGCAGGCGCGTGCAGAGGCCCGCGGGCAGCCGATCGAGCAGCTCGACGTCGGCGACCACCTCCTGCATGACGGGCGCGTCGGCGCGGCCGAGCTCGACCTCGAGCTTCTCGGGGGTGAGCGCGCCGGTGTCGAGCAGCGCGTGCTCCAGGGGCGAGTCGTTCGACGCCGCGACGAAGAGCGCGCGCTCCAGCCCGTCGGCGCTCAGCACCTCCGACACCACGAGCCCTTTGGCGAACTCGACCGCCACGGGGAGACTCTACACCACGCGCCCGCCCGCGGAGCGGGCGAAGCGCTCGCGCGGGGTCACAGGTGCCCCTTGCCGAACTGGTAGACCACCTCGCTCTTGCGGAGGAGGCCCAGCTTGGAGCGCGCGATGCGCTCGACCGCCGCCGGGTTGTCGCGCAGATCAGCGACCTCCACGCGCAGCCTCGCCACGTCGCGCCGCAGCTCCTCGTTCTCCGCCTCCACCTGGGTGAGCTCCCGGTCGAGCGAGCGCATCCGCGGGAGCCCCTCGGGCTTCAGGATGAGCAGCGGCACGGCGACGAACGCGACGCCCAGGATGCCCACGGGCATGAGCCGCTCGATCGCGCGGTCGACGTGGCTGCCGGACATCGCGTGACGGTCGCACGCGCGGCGCCCCGGGCCAACTTTCTGGTAAAGACCGCCGCATGAGCCACGAAGCGGTGGAGGTCGTCGTCGGCCTCGAGGTGCACGCCCAGCTGCTGACGCAGACGAAGCTCTTCTGCGCGTGCGCGACCGCCTTCGGCGCCCCGCCGAACACGCACGTGTGCCCCACCTGCCTCGGGCTGCCGGGCGCGCTGCCGATGCTGAACCGGCAGGCCGTCGAGCTCGCGATCACCGCCAGCCTGCTGCTCGGCGCCGACGTGGCCGCGGAGTCGCGGTTCGCGCGCAAGAACTACTTCTATCCGGACCTCCCCAAGGGCTACCAGATCAGCCAGTTCGAGCGGCCGTTGGCCCACGGCGGTGGCCTCGACCTCGTCACGCCGCGCGGCCCCAAGCGCGCGCGGATCGAGCGCGTGCACATGGAGGAGGACGCTGGGAAGAACGTGCACGACGGCGCGCGGAGCCTCGTCGACTTGAACCGCGCCGGCACCCCGCTCATCGAGATCGTCGGGCGCCCGGACCTCTCCTCCGGGCGCGAGGCGGCCGACTACCTCCGCGCGCTGCGGGACCTGCTCGTGTTCGCCGGGGTCAACGACGGAAACCTCGAGGAGGGCAGCTTCCGCTGCGACGCGAACGTGTCGGTGCGCCCGCGGGGCGCGGCCGAGCTCGGCACGCGCGTCGAGATCAAGAACATGAACTCGTTCCGGTTCGTCGAGCGCGCCATCGAGTACGAGGCCGCGCGCCAGGCCGCGGTGCTGGCAGGCGGCGGCCGCGTCGTGCACGAGACGCGCGGCTGGGACGAGAAGACCGAGACCACCTTCCCCATGCGCAGCAAGGAGACCGCGCAGGACTATCGCTACTTCTCGGAGCCCGATCTGCTCCCGCTCCTCGTGGACGACGCGCTCCTCGCGCGGCTCCGCGCGCACCTCCCCGAGACCCCCGCCGCCAAGCGCGCGCGGTACGTGGCGGACCTCGGGCTCGCGCCCTCCGCGGCCGAGGTGCTCACGCAACATCCCGCGATCGCTGCATTTTTTGAGCGCTGCGCCGCTCTCGGGGCCGCGCCGTCGCCGCTCGCGAACTTCCTGCTGTCCGAGGTGCTCGCGGACGTGGTCACGCACGGCGCCCGCGCGAGTCTCCCGCTCGAGGCCCCCGCGCTCGTGGCCTTGCTCGGGCTCGTCGCGGACGGCACAGTCAGCGGGAAGCAGGCCAAGGAGCTCTACAAACACGCCCGCGACGCCTCGCGCGACGGGGCAGCGGTGGACGTCGAGGCGCTGGCCGAGCGCCTCGGGATGCGCCAGCTCTCCGACCGCGCGGAGCTCGAGGCTGTGTGCGCGCGCGTGGTCTTGGCGAGCCCGAAGCAGCGGGCGCAGTACCGCGCCGGAAAGGTGGGCCTCTTCGGGTATTTCGTGGGGCAGGTCATGAAAGAGACCGGCGGCCGCGCGAACCCGGCGCTCGCCAACGAGCTGCTCGCGCGGCTCCTCGCCGAGCCGGAGGCGTCGTGAGCGCGTCGCTCGCCGCGCTCGCCACGTCGCGGGGAGCGCGGGGGCGCGTGCTCATCGTCGACGACAACGCCGACCTCGCGGGGGCTCTCGAGGACGTGCTCAGCACCGCGCGCGCCGACGATCGCAGCCAGCGGTTCCAGGTGGTCACCGCCACGAACGGCGCGCAGGCGCTCAGCCTCGCGGACGACGCGGGCTTCGACGTCGCGATCGTCGACGTGAAGCTCCCGGACGTCAGCGGCGTCGACCTGATCGGGCCGCTGCGCGAGCGCGCGCCGTTCTCGGAGGTCGTGCTCGTCACGGGCTTCGCCACGCTCGACGCGGCCATGGGCGCCCTCCGCGGCGGTGCCTTCGCCTTCGTGCTGAAGTCGTTCCGGCCGGAGGAGCTGCTCGCGACCGTGGAGCAGGCATTCGCGAAGGTGGCGCTGAAGCGGGAGCGCGACGAGCTCGAGCGCCGCTACCGCGATCTCGTGGAGCTCACGAGCGTGCTCTTCGTCGCGCTCGACGGCGACGACCGCGTGTCGCTGCTCAACCGCCGCGCGGCGACCCTCGCCGGCGTGTCCCCGGAGGAGGCGCTCGGGCAGCCGCTCGTCGAGCTCTGGATCCCGCCGGACGGGCGCGGCCGGCTGCGCGAGGCCCTCGCCCGCGCGCGCGCGGGCGCCGACCCTCGGATCAGCGCCGAGGCGCGGAGGGCGCGCCCTATGGAAGTCGTGACCGGCTTCGGGCCCACGAGCGACCTCGGCACCGCCCGGACACGCGTGCGCTGGCACCTGTCGCGCGGCGAGGACTCGATGGTCTACGCGATCGGCATCGACGTGACCGAGCGGCTGCTGCTCGAGAAGCGCGCCGCGGACGCGGAGGCGCTCTCGGCCATGGGCGCGCTCGCGCTGAACCTCGCGCACGAGATCCGCAACCCGCTGAACGCCGCGCTCCTCCAGCTCCACCTGCTCGGGCGTGACGTCGGCAAGCTCCCGGCGGACGACGAGCAGCGCGCGGGCCTGCGCTCGCGGGCCGCCATCGTCGGCTCGGAGATCGGGCGGCTCAACCGCCTGCTCACCGAGTTCCTCGAGCTCGCGCGCCCCCGCGGCATCGCGCGTGAGCCCGTGCACATGCCGAGCCTGCTGGACGAGGTGCTCGCGCTCGAGCGCGAGTCCGCGGAGGAGCGGGGCGTCACGTTCGTCCGTGAGCTGCCACGCGAGGGCGCCGTGGCCCTCGGCGACGCCGAGAAGCTGAAGCAGGTCCTCGTGAACCTCGTGGTCAACGCGCTCGAGGCGATGAAGGGTGGGGGCACGCTCACCGCGCGCGTCGTGGTCTGCGACGATCGCGTCGAGACCTCGATCATCGACACCGGGCAGGGCATCGAGAGCGACGTCTTGGGCAGCGTGTTCGACGCGTTCTTCACGACGAAGGAGGCGGGCACCGGGCTCGGCCTGAGCATCGTCCGCAAGATCGTCGACCAGCACCGGGGCGACGTGCGCATCCACACGGAGCGCGGGCGCGGCACGACGGTCACGGTGTCGGTGCCGCGCGCGGGCGCGTGAGGCGGGGCGCTCAGCGGCCCGGGGGCTTCAGCGGGAGCACGGACGACGAGAGGGGCGGCGGGGGGATCTTGCCCGACGGGCGCGCGTCCGGCGCGGCGTCGCCGGCCTCGATGGCCATGAGGGCCATGAAGAGCCGATCCATCCCGAGCTCGAGGGCCGCCTCGCGGTGGAAGGTCTGCACCACGCGGATGAGGCGCAGCGACGTCGACTTGCCGAGGTCGATCTCGCGCTCCAGGAACGCCTCGAACGAGCCGAACCCCTTGGCCTCGTAGAGGCGCTTCGCCTGGATGTCGCGCAGGACGAGCCCGATGTCGTAGAAGCCTTTGTTGAGGTTCTTCTTGAACCCCTTCACGGCGACGAGCTGGTTGTGCAGGTCGGAGATGCGCTGCTTGATGTCCTCGGCGCCCTGCGGCGTGCGGATCGTGGCGCGGGCGCTGCCCGGGAGCGGCGGCTCGGCCGCGCGGGCGCGCGCCTCGGCCGCGTGCTTCGCGGCGTGGCGGGCCGCCCACGGCGCCGCGCCGCGGAGCCCGAGCTTTCGCTTCGGCGAGTCCTTCTCGGCCTTGGTGGCCTTGGTGGCCTTGCCGGCCTTGGCCTTGTCGCCGGCCTTCGTCTTGGCCGCCTTGTCGGCCTTCGCGCCCTTGGCGGCGCTCGCCGCCTTCTCCGGCTTGGCTTCGGCCTTCGCTCTTGCAGGCTTCTTCGTCGTCGCCATGGGGGTGCGCTCACTTCTCGAGGACGGCGAGCCGTCCGAAAGGAAAACCATGGACGCGAGCCCACGGCCAGACAAGGGATTGGCAAAAACGCCAACCCGAGAGCGCCCCCTGCGCCGAGAGCCCCGGGACACCGGGCGCGCTGTCGTCTCGGCAGATAGCACCCTTTTCGCGACGGCGTAAAGAACCGTTGCATGAAAGGGGCATCGAGAAAGATAGTCTCGCGTGGCCACTCGCACGCCCCTCTCGACCGCCGACGTGGCGCCGTGGCTCGCGGCGCTCGGGAGGGACACCGAGGGCCTCGAGCTCGTCCCGGTGGAGGCAGGCACGGTCAACACGAGCACGGTCGCGAGGCTCCGCTCGGGCGAGTCGCTCTTCCTCCGGCTCTACGAGCAGCAGGGGCTCGCTGGCGCCGAGGCCGAGGCGCGCATGCTCACCGAGCTCGCGCGCCGCGGGGTGCCGACGCCGCCGCCGCTGTCACGTCCGGGCGCGCCGGACGCGTGCGTCGCGGTCGCGAAGGGCAAGCCGCTCGTGGCGTTCCCGTTCGTGCCCGGCGCCACGCTCCGCCAGTCGGAGATCACCCCGAGCCACGCGCGGCAGGTGGGCGAGGCCCTCGCGCGCGTGCACCTCGCCTCGGACGGGCTCGCGCTCCCCGCGGACCGCTTCACCGTCCACGCGCTCACGGAGCTGACGCGCGCCTTCGGCGAGGCGGGCGACGACGAGGCCCGCGCCCTCGCGCCGTGGCTCGCGGGGGAGCTCCAGGCCGCCGAGGGCGCGCGCGACCCGGGCCTCCCTCGCGGGCTCCTCCACGGCGATCTGTTCCGCGACAACGTCCTGTTCCGCGACGATCGGCTCGCGGCGCTCCTCGACTTCGAGAGCTGTCACGGCGGCGCTTTTGTGTATGATATCGCGGTAGTGATCCTCTCCTGGTGCTACGGCTCGCGCCTCGAGTTCGGGCTCGCGCGGGCCGTTCTCGCGGGGTACGAGGCGGCGCGGCGCCTCGACGAGCGCGAGTGGCGCGGGCTCTACGCAGAGGGCCGCTTCGCGTGCCTCCGCTTCCTGACGACCCGCATCGCCGACCGGACCTGGCGGGTCGGCAAGCACCCCCGGCGCTTTCAGGACCGGCTCCGCGCGCTCGACGAGCTCGGGCCGGCGGGGCTCGTCGACCGCGTGCGGCCATGAGCGCCGCCCGACGCCGCGGAGCCTGGCTCGCGTGGCTCGTGCTCGCGCACGTCGCGG
>CAZHGG010000367.1:0-6367 GCA_964531755.1 uncultured Polyangiaceae bacterium | reverse complement strand
GAGGGCCGCGGTGAGGGCCGCGGCGAGGGGCCGACGCGCGAGGGCGCCGCGCGAGAGCAAGTGCGGGCGCGGCGGAGCGCCGCGCGAGCGCCATGTGCGCATCGACGTGCAAGAGCGCATCTCGCCGAAAAACGCAACTTTTGTGCCCCTTTGAAGCGCGCCGCCGCGGTCGCGCCGCTTGCCACGCGGCGCCTTCTCTGCGAAGCCGCTCGCATGGGCTCCGTGTACGTCCACTTCCCGTACTGCCTCGCCAAGTGCCCGTACTGTGACTTCACGAGCTACGCGAGCCGGCGGGATGACATCGACCACGCGGGCTACGCGGACGCGGTCCTCGCGGAGCTCCGCGGCCGCGCGCGAGCCCTCGGCGCGCGGGGCCGCGCGCTCGAGGTCGCCACTGTGTTCTTCGGCGGCGGCACGCCCAGCTTGTGGGAGCCCGCCGAGCTCGGCCGCGTGCTCGAGGGCGTGCGCGCGACCTTCCCGTGCGCGCCCGACCTCGAGGTCACCGTCGAGTGCAACCCGACCTCGCTCGACGCCTCGCGCGCCGCGGCGCTGCGCGACGTGGGCGTGGGCCGCCTCTCGATCGGTTCGCAGTCGCTCGACGCGGAGGAGCTCCGGTTCCTGGGCCGCCTCCACGATCCCGCGGGCGCGCTCGCCGCGGTGCGCGCGGCGCTCGGGATCCAGGGCCTCCGCGTGTCGAGCGACCTCATCTTCGGGCTGCCCGGCCAGGCGCCAGAGGCCGCAGCGGCGCAGGCGGCGACCCTCGCGGAGCTCGGCCTCCGGCACGTGTCGGCCTACCAGCTCACCATCGAGGCCGGCACGCGCTTCGGGGAGCTGGCGAAGGTCGGGCGGCTCCCGCTCGCGGACGACGGGCGCGTCGCCGAGGCGTTCCTCGCGGTGGACGAGGCGCTCGTCGCCCGGGGGTTCGAGCACTACGAGATCTCCAACTTCGCGCGCCCAGGCGAGCGCGCGCGGCACAACGTGGGGTACTGGCGCGGCGAGGAGTACCTCGGCCTCGGGTGCGGCGCGGTGGGGGCCCTCGAGCACGACGACCGCCGCGCCGCCACGCGGTACCGGAACCCCACATCGCCTGCAGACTACATGCTCCGCGCGACGGCCCTCGGCGAAGCCGTGACGCTCGGGCTCGAGGGCGAGGGCCTCTCACTCGAGGTCGAGCCCCTCTCCCCGGAGACGCGGCTCAAGGAGCGCATCATGCTCGGCCTCCGCCTCGCCGAGGGCTTCGACCTCGCGGCGGCCGCCGGCGAGGTGGGGGTCGAGGCGTTCACGCCCGAGCGCGAGCGCGCGATCGCGCGGGCGACGGCGCGGGGGCGGCTTGTCCGCGAGGGCACGCGGCTGTCGATCCCCCGCGCGGCCTGGCTCTTCACCGACGACACCGCCGCCCGCCTGTTCTGAGCCCGGTCGGCGCCGACCGCGCCCGCATGTGCTATGGGGAGCGCCCGTCACGACCCGATCCGAGGAAGCCAATGTCGAACCAAGAGCGCGCCGAGCGCCCCCGCAAGAAGCCGGTGCGCCGCAACAAGCCCAAGAAGCCGGAGGACACGCGGGTGCCCGCCTTCGACCCGACGACCGGCCCCGCGCTGCGCGGGCTGCGCGCCCTCGGCCACGCGCTCGACCCGGTCCTCGTCATCGGGAAAGACGGCCTCTCGGACGGCGTGGCGGAGGCGTGCAAGGCGGCGCTCCTCCGCCACGAGCTCGTCAAGGTGAAGGTGCTCGCCGAGGCCCCGGTCGACCGTAAGGAGGTGGCCGCCGAGCTCGCCACCCTGACCTCCTCCACGCTGGCGCAGGTGCTCGGGCGCACGTTCCTGCTCTACAAGCGGCACCCCACGAAGCCGCGCGTCCGCGTCGACGTCTGACTCACCGAAGCGCCACGAGAGGCGGCGGAGACGTGCGCGACCGCGGGCGGCCTGGTAGGGTCCGCGGATGCGCCCCGCCCCGAGCCTGCTCCTGCTCTCGCTCCTCTCGCTGCTCGCGTGCTCCGCAGAGGTCTCAGGCGACCCGACGGGCGAGCCCAGCGGGGAGAGCCTCGAGGGCCTGACGGCCGACGACGCCGAGGCACGCGCCGAGCGGATCCTGCGCGAGGCGAACGCCCGCCACACCGACTTCGAGCCGGAGGAGAACGCGACGCGCGCGGCCGGCTCGGAGGGGAGCGCGCCCACCGCCGCGTCGGTGCCGCTCGCGCAGGTGGGCCAAGTCGGCCTCCGCACCCTCGCCGACGACGCGAAGGCCGCGCTCGGCCAGGGCACGTGGGGCTTTCGCTTCGTGGTGCTCCCCGTGGGTGCCTCGGCGCCGCGGCGCGTGCTCTCCGAGTCGGGCACGACCACGAAGCTGATGGGGGCCTCGACCTTCAAGCTCTTCACGGCGTGGACGGCCTTCAAGACCGGCTCCACCCTGCCCAACACGCTCACGCTCATGCTCCGCGCCAGCAAGAACCCCCTCGCGAACCTGGCGATGTGCCAGAACGGCGAGAAGCTCCGCGGCTACGACGCTCCCTGCGTCGCGCGAACGAACGCGACCACGTCCATGCGCTTCAAGGACGCCATCCCGGCTACCCGAGCCTACCTCGTGGGGCAGGATGTGACGTTCTCGAGCCTCTTCACCCAGCGCGACGGCTCGGGGCTCGACCCGGCCAACGTGCTCACGGTCGACGACCTCACCTCCGTCCTCGACGACGTCAACACCGACGCCAAGCGCGCGGAGTTCCTCAACATGTTGGCGCAGCCGGGGGTCGCCTCCACGCTCGAGACGCGCTTCGCGGGGCTCGAAGGCAAGCTCTTCGCCAAGACCGGCACCTACTTCGATGATGGCGGGGGCGTAAAGTCGCTCGCGGGCATGGTCGACATCGGCGGCGGCTCGACGATGCTCTTCGTCGTCGTCGGCAACGGGGTCGGCGATCCGAAGAAGGCCCTCGACCGCGTCGAGACCGTCGTGCGCCTCCACCTGGCGGCCGCCTCGCCGTCCCCGTAGCGCTCGGCCAGGCGAGCCGACGCAAAGGTCACTTTTGACGACGCCCGCCGGCGTGCGATGCTGTGGCGCAATGGTCCTCGCGCCTCGCGCCCTCACCGTCGGCCTCTTCGCGTTCGGTACCGCCCTCGCGTGCGGCGCGCCCACGCTCGCGGCCTGCGGAAGCACGCCCCGCCCGGACGTGTACGATCCCCCCACGGAGGCCTCGGCCCCGCTCCCGCCGCCCACCACGCCGCCCCCGCCCACGCCGCCGTTCGTGACCGACGCCGCGACCGACGCCGGCGACGCCGGCAAGTTCGAGGCCTGCGCGAGCACCGCCGTGGAGGCCAAGCGCGAGCCCCTGCCGGTCGACATCGTCTGGATCGTCGACAACTCGGCGAGCATGGCGCCCGCTGTGGCCGAGGTGCAAGCCGGGCTCAACGCGTTCGCCACCTTCGTGGGCACGAAGGGCCTCGACTACAAGATGGTGATGCTGTCGCTGCGGGGCGACGGCCCCACGACGATCGGCGGCCAGGTGCTCTACCCCGTGTGCGTGCCGCCCCCGCTCGGCGGCGCCGACTGCGGCGACGGCCCGAACTTCCACCACTCGAACCTCAACGTGCTGAGCACGCAGATCTTCGAGCAGGTGCTCGGCACGCTCGACCAGACCACGGGCTACGCGGTGGGCGCCGCGCGCGGCGGCGAGCCGTGGGCCTCGCACCTCCGCGCGACCGCCACCAAGAGCATCGTCGTGGTGAGCGACGACGACTCGCGGTTCCCGGCGCGCAGCTTCGAGATGTTCCCCGGTGGCCCCAACCCCTACACGACCGGCCTCGTGCTCCCCGTGGGCCTCCTGCACCCCACGCGCGGCGACGCGTGGAAGGGCTACGTGTTCCACGGCATCTTCGGGTGGGGCTCCACGCTCGACGACAGCATCCGCTGCGTGTACCCCGGCGGCGGGCGGCCGGCCTCGTCAGGCGCGGAGTACTCGCTCCTCGTCGCCAAGACGGGCGGCGTCCGCGCGCAGCTCTGCGACGGCAGCGCCGCCTGGGGCCCATTCTTCGACGCCGTCGCGACCGCGGTCCTGCGCACCGCGCGCGTGGCGTGTGAGCTCACTCTCCCCAAGCCGGACGGAGGCGTGGTCGATCCCGGCCTCGTGAACGTCCGCGTGACCGACGGGCTCAAGCCGCCGCTCACGGTGCCCAAGGTGACCGACGTGGCCGCGTGCGGATCGGGCGAAGGCTGGTACTACGACGCAGCGACCCCGCCCACGAAGGTCACCCTCTGCCCCACCTCGTGCGAGAACGCGCAGGCGAAGCCTGGCCCGGGCGTGAACATCCCGAAGGTCGAGGTGCTCCTCGGCTGCAGCACGATCGCCCGCTAGTCCTGTTGATTTGCGGGCGAGGTCCGTCGTCGTCCGCGCCCAATCTCGCCGAGGCGCGATCCGAGCGCCCGGAGCCTCGTTGTCTAGGTGTGAGCACGCACCATCGCGACGAAGCCGCCGCTAGAGCAGCGGGTGGGGGTTCGCGCCGAAGGGCGCGCCCGGGCACTTCACCGCGGCGGCCAGCGCCGCCCAGTGCGCGTCCACGTTGGGCGTGTTCGGGTTGAAGCGGGCGTTGCCGTCGCACAGGAAGCTCGTGCCCTGCTTGACGTTCTTGCCGAACACCGCGGTGACCACGCCGTCGCCGTGATCGCCGTTGGGCACCCGGACGAAGTCGCCCGTGATGGCGACGACCACGTTGCGGTCGGGCAGGTTCAGCATGCGGCTCATGAACGTGCGCAGCGGCGTCATGCGGTCGTCGAACGAGCCGGCGCCCAGGAGGCGGTTGCGCGAGAACAGCATGTTCTGCGACACGCCGCCGGACACTTGGTGGAAGTCCCACCCCACGAAGCCCTGGTCGAACACCGAGATCACGTTCGACTGCGCCGCGCGGATCATCACCTCGGCGCCCGCGAGCTGCGAGGCGAGGCTCTGCACCGTGGTCGCGCCATTGAGCCCGTAAGCTGTTGAAATTTCTGGAAAAGTAACCGGCGGCGGCGCGGGCTTGTTGAGCGCCGCGATGCCCGCCTGGTACGCCTCGTTGACGCTGAGCAGGCTGCGCGGGTTCGCGTTGATGTGGGTCTGCGAGATGGCCTGCGCCGACCCGAGGCCCGCGCCCGCGACCGCGCGGTCGGGCGCGGTGGGATCCGGCGTGCCCGCGCCGAGCGCGCGGATCGCGCTCGCGAGATCGGTGACCCGCTGGAGCGACACCGCGCCCGCGGCCGGCTGCGTGCGGTACGCGGGGTAGTCGCCGAGGTGTACCGCCTTCAGCGCCGAGTCGCCGCCCATCGCTGCGGCCAGCTGGGTGAGGTAGCTGCCCGCGCCGCGGCGGGTCATCGCGCGCTCGCCGCCGCCGGTGGAGTTGTCCGGCGTGGTGTGGCTGGAGACGCCGTGGCGCGCGCCAAGCGCGAACCAGTGCTGCTGCGCGAACGCCGGCAGCGTGCCCATGGTGGCCTTGTCGCAGGTGACGCCGTTGCCGACCACCTGGATGTTCGTGCTCGTGAGACCGAACTTGTTGCCGGTCACGAACGGCATCGCCGCGCCGCCCAGCGCGGCGTTGAAGCCGCCCGGCAGGTAGATGAAGACGAGGTGCGAGGTCTCGCCGGCCGCCCGGGCGCTCGGCAGCAGCGGGCCACCGAGCCGGGCCCCGACGGCGGCGCCGCCGAGGGCGAGGGCGCCCTTCAAGAAACCGCGACGGGTCGTGTTGCGTGCGCTCATGTCGGCCTCGGTCAGGTCAAGCGGTCGGTCAGGTCAGTAGGTCAAGAAGCCAGTGGAGGTGAGCACGCTCGCGAAGACGTACGCCCACTTGCGCTGCGGGTTGGTCTCCTTGTCGAGCTTGGTCGTCGCCAGCGTCACGCACTCTGTGATCTCGTTCGGCGAGGCGGTGCGGCTCCACGCCTTCGCCATGAACGCCGCGCACTCGGTCGCCGCCGTGGCCGCGGTGGGGGCCGCGGCGAACTTGGGGTCCGCCTTCGCGTAGGCCAGCGCGCCCTCGAAGCTCACGGTGTACAGCGTGGCGAGGCCGACGCCCGTTGCGCGAGGCTCCTCGTACCAGCGGGCCGGCGGGGTCTCGAACGACCCCGACTCGGCCGCGAGCCCCGCGGGCACCCGACCGAGCACCCGCGTGTATTCGCCCGCGAGGACGGCGAACGGCTTGATGCGCCCGCGGTTGAGCCCGATGTTCTCGTTGACCCGCGCGGCCTCCAGGCCCACGCCGTCGAAGCCCTTGTACGAGCGCCCAGGCGGCTTCTCGGTGCACTCGAGCACGACCGGAGGGGGCTCGCCGCCGCCGGGGGTCGTGCCGGAGCCGGCGGGGTCGGAGCCGGGGCCGCCCGGGCCGCCGACGGGCTGGCGCAGCAGGGCGTCGGG
>CAZHGG010000366.1:2643-6380 GCA_964531755.1 uncultured Polyangiaceae bacterium | reverse complement strand
CGCGAGGGCGCTGGGGCGTCTCCCCGAGGGGCCGCGGCGGGCGCTCGAGCTCTTCCACGCCGAGGGGCTCGGCTACGCCGTGATCGCGGCGCGGCTCGGGGTCCCGCTCGGCACCGTCGCGACGTGGGTCACGCGCGGTCGTCGCGCGGTGGCCGAGCTCGTCGCCGAAGACCCGCGGGAGGGCGACGCCAGCTCCCCGCGCGCCAGAGATCCGGAGACGCCATGAACGACAGCTCAGACACCCGCGCGGACGCGCGCGCCGACACGGAGGGGGCCGCGCTCCCCGAGGAGCTGCTCTACGCAGAGGGCGGGCACGCGAGCGACGTGGCGCTCACCTGCCTCGCCGACGGCGAGGACGCCCTCGTGCCGGCCGCCCTCCGCGCCCACGTGCTCGAGTGCGCGGCCTGCAGCGCGCAGCTCGGGAACGCCGCGCTCCTCTCGCTGCGCGCCGACGACGCTGTGCGGGGCTACGTCGCCGCGCAGGCGAAGCCGGCTCCCACGCCCGGCCTCGAGCGCGCGCTCGCGCTCGGCTTCCTCGTCGCGGTGCTCTCGGCCGCTCCCCGCCTCGCGTCACTCCCTGAAGACCTGCCTCGGGCTGGTCGCGAGCTCGCCCTCGGCGGACCTCGCTACCTGCATCTGCTGCGCGAGGCGGCCTGGCTCGGCGCGCACGCCGCGCGGGAGCGGGGCCTCGGGCTGTCCGTCCTCGCGTCCCTCGCGCTCGTCGCGTGCGCGGTGTGGCTCGCGCGTGCTCGAGCCCGCGCCTAGCGCCCTCGCCCCAACCTCGCCCCGTCCCAACCTCGCCCCAACCTCGCCTCGCTCGAACTCGAATGAACGGAACGCCCATGACCCTCTCCCACTCCGCCTCACTCTTCCTCCGGACGGTCGCGAGGCTGCTCGCGTACGCGCTCGGCGTCCTCTTGGCGTTTCACGCCGCCGTGGCCGAGGCGAGCGTGCGCAAGGAGGGCGCGTGGCCACGTGACGAGCAGGTCGTGACGTTCCAGTTCGAGGGCACACGGGCCGGTGGTCTCCAGAAGCTCGCCGAGCAAGCGGGCTGGTCGCTGGTGCTCACCGACAAGGGCGGGCTCTACACGCCGCGCACCGTGTCGGTCTCCATGAAGGACCAGGCGCCGGCCGACGTGCTCGAGGCGCTCCTCGAGGACGGCGCGTTCGTGGCGCATCGCAAGGGCTCGCTCGTCCGGATCGACGTGCTCGACGGAGGGGCGCCCGCGGCCGCGGCGGCGCCCGCGGCCTCGCGTGACGACGCCGACGACATGAAGGTCATGGGCGGGACGGGCACCGTCGAGAAGGGGCAAGCCGTGCGGAACCTCACGGTGATGGGCGGCCACTGCGACGTGTACGGTCGCGTGACGGGAGACGTGAGCGTCATGGGCGGCTCCGTGGTGCTCCACGAGGGGGCCGTGGTCGAGCACGACGTGACGACCATGGGCGGCCACGTCGAGGTCAAGAAGGGCGCCGAGGTGCGCGGCCGCGCGTCGACGCTCGGTGGCTCCATCGAGGACGAGCAGGGCGAGGTGGTCTCCGGCCACGTGGACGGCGCCGCCATCGGGAAGGGGCACGCCGCGCCCGCGCGCGCCTCCTCGTTCCTGCGGCGGGCCAGCGAGGCCGTCACCAACACGGCGCTGCTGTTCCTCCTCGGCGTCGTCTTCCTCGCGGTCGCGCCGGCGCGCATGGAGGTTCTTCGCGTCGCCGTCGCGCGCGCGCCCATGAGGCAGATCGGGCTCGGGGTAGTCGGCGCCCTCGGCTCGTTCGTCGCGGTGGTGCTCCTCTGCCTGACCATCGTGGGTATCCCCTTCGCGGGCGTGGGCCTCATGCTCGGCCTCGTGGCCCTCTACGCGGGCATGGTCGCCGCGCTGACGACGCTCGGAGCCGCGCTCGCGAAGCACAAAACGGACAATCAATACGCGCACTTGGCCGTCGGTTGTGGCGTGTTTCTCCTCGCGTATCCGCTCCCGTGGATCGGGCCGTGGCTGGTCGCGGCGCTCATGCTCGTGGGTGTCGGCGCGCTCGTCTCGACCCGGGTCGCGGGGTACTTCCCCGGGAAGAAGGGCGCGGGCGCGAGCGTGCCGCCCGAGGGCCCCTATCGGTGAGCCGCCGCGCGGTCCGCCGCTGGTGTACGGTGGAGTCCTCATGAGCTCCCGTCGGCTTCCGCTCATCGTCACCGTCGCGTCTCTCTCGCTCGCGCTCGCCGCGAGCGTCACCCCCCGCCCCGCCTCCGCCCAAGCGCAGCTCTCGGAGGCCGAGCGGAAGGCCACGGCGCGCACGCTCTTCGCCCAGGGGGTCAAGGAGCAGGACAGCGGGCAACACGCGGCGGCGCTCTCGCTCTTTCAGAAGGCGCAGAACCTCTTCGACGCGCCCACCCACCTGCTGCACATCGCGCAGTGCCAGATCGCCCTGGGCAAGCTCGTCGAGGCCGCGGAGACCTACGAGACCCTCAAGCGCGTCCAACTCGCGCCCGGCGCCCCTGAGGTGTTCGAGGCCGCGAAGGCGAAGGCCGACGCCGAGCTCCCGGCGCTGCGCGCGCGCATCCCGACGCTGCGCGTCGATCTGACGCCAAAGCCGGCCGACCTGAAGGACCTGCAGCTCATCGTCAACGACGTGCTCATCCCCGCCGACCTCGTCGGCATCGCGCGACCGGTGAACCCCGGGCCGACGAAGCTCGTCGCCAAGGCGCAGGGCTACAAAGACGCGGAGCTCGAGGTCTCGCTCAAGGAGAAGGAGCAGCGCTCGGTCGGGCTCGCGCTCGTGCCTGGCCAGAGCAGCCTCCCGGCCGTCGTCGTGGCGCCCGCGGGCGGCCCTCAAGACTCGCCCAAGGATCCGCACTACGTGCCCGACAAGCCGGCGCCGAAGGAGCCCGGCGTGCGCATCACGCTGTCGTACTCGCCGAACATCCCGCTGAACAAGAACAACGATCTCTCGTTCGGCGTCGTGGAGCACAACATCGGCGCCGAGTTCATGTTTGGGAAGGGCATCTTCCGCTACCACCTGTTCGCGGGCTTCTCGGCCGCCGACAACGTCAAGGGCGTGCGGTTCGAGCCGGTCACCTTCGGCGCGGCGATCCCCGTGACCAAGCGCGAGGGGCTCCGCGTCGAGGTGGAGCCCACGTTCCAACTGCTCAACCTGAACGTCCTCGGGTCCACCGGCACGGCGGTCGCCGCCGTCTCGGCGGGCGGCGACATCCGCATCAACGTCGCCGTCGGCAAGCTCTTCATGGCGCTCGCTCCCGTCGGTGTCGACGTACGGTGGGCCGCCGCAGGCTCGGCCCCGGGCTTCGCGGGCGCGGGGATCGGCGCCGGCGTCGACTTCCGGCCTCGCGCGCTGATCGGCGTCGAGTTCTAGCCTCGCCCTCGCCGACGGCCGGTCGCGCGAAAGGTGAGTGATTCCGGTCCACTGCGAAGTGGTACAGTCCGCGACGAGGCCGTGACCAGCTCCTACTCCACGAGCCCCTACCCGCAGATAGGGCACTACCGCGTGGTCCGCCTGATCGGGCGAGGCGGGATGGGCAGCGTCTTCCTCGCCCGCGACATGCGCCTCGGGAGGAGCGTGGCGCTCAAGCTCCTCGCGCACGAGCTGTCGAGCGCCACCGACCGCAAGCAGTTCGACGTCGAGGCCCGCACCACCGCGAGCCTCTCGCACCCCAACGTCGTGACACTCTTCGACATCGGCGAGCACGAGGGCCGCCCGTGGGTGGCGCTCGAGTACATCGACGGCTGCACGCT
>CAZHGG010000366.1:0-2543 GCA_964531755.1 uncultured Polyangiaceae bacterium | reverse complement strand
TCGTACATGGCGCCCGAGCAGTGGCGCGGCGAGGACGGGCCCGAGACCGACGTCTGGGCGGTCGGCCTGATTCTCTATCAGCTGCTCACGCGCTCGCACCCGCTGCGGGGGCTCGACCCCGCCCAGATCGCGCTCCGCGCCGAGCGCGCCGAGCCCGTGCCGTCGACCCCCGAGCTCCACGCGGCGTCGCCCGAGCTCGCGCCCATCGTGATGCGGTGTCTGCGGCGGCTCCCGGGCGAGCGGCCCACGGCGTCGGCGCTCGTCGGCCAGCTCGAGGCGCTCGAGGGGCGGCTCCGCTCCCCGACCCCGAGCGAGAGCCCGTTCCGCGGGCTGCTCCCGTTCTCCGAGCGGCACGCGCACCTCTTCTTCGGGCGCGACGGGGAGGTGAGCGCGTTCGTCGAGCGCCTGCGCGCGCAGTCGATCCTCGTCGTCGTGGGCTCCTCCGGGGCGGGCAAGAGCTCGTTCGTGCTCGCGGGCGTCGCGCCGCGCCTCAAGGAGTCGGCCAGCGTGCGCGTCATCGCCGTGCGGCCGCAAGGGCGCCCGTTCGCGGCCCTCGCGGAGAGCATCGTGCGCGAGGCGCCCTCGAGCTCCGGTGCTCCCACAGTGGTGGACCCGCCTCGCTTCGCCGCGCCCGAGCCCCAGGCGCCCGCGGATCCGAGGCAGCTCGAGGCGCGGCTCCTCCAGTCGCCTGGGCTGCTCGCGGTCGTGCTCACCGAGCTGGCGGCGCGGACGGGCGAGCGGGTCTTGCTGGTCGTCGATCAGCTCGAGGAGCTCTGCACCGTCGTCCACGACGAGGCCGAGGCGCGGGCCTTCCTCGCCGCGGTGTGCGGCGCCGCGGGCGACCCCAACGAGCCGGTGCGCGTGGTGATGACCGTGCGCGACGACTTCCTGGCGCGGCTGCCGTGGGACGCGAGCAGCGGCGCCGCGCTCACGGGGCTCGTCCTCCTGCCGCCCCCGGACACCGACGCGCTCCGCGAGATCGTGCGACAGCCGCTCGCGCAGGTGGGGTACGCGTTCGACGACCCGGCGCTGCTCGAGGAGATCGTGACCTCCGTGCGAGGAGAGGCGGCGTGCCTGCCGTTGTTGCAGTTCGCGATGAGCCTCCTCTGGACGCGCCGCGACGAGCCGCGCCAGCTGCTGCTCCGCGCGGTCTACGACGAGCTCGGCGGCGTGGGGGGCGCGCTCGCGGCGCACGCGGAGAACGTCGTCGGCGCGCTCGCCCCGGTCAGCCTCGAGCTCTGTCGCCAGATCCTGCTCCGCCTGGTGACCGCCTCGGGGACCCGACGCGCCATGGGGCGCGGCGCCCTCGTGATGGGGCTCCCGTCGGGGGCGGAAGGACTGCTCGCCGCGTTGCTGGACGCGCGCCTCCTCGCGCAGCAGCGCGGCGACGACGCCCAGGTCGAGCTCGCGCACGAGTCCCTCACCCGCGTCTGGCGCAGGCTCGAGCGCTGGATCGAGGAGAGCCACGAGGACCTCGCGATCGCGGCGGACCTCGTCGCCGCGGCCGAGCGCTGGGAGCGGCGCGGGCGCCGAGAGGACGAGCTGTGGCAGGGCGACGCCCTCCGAGACGCCTCGCGGCTCGTGGCTCGCGGCGCGACGCGGCTCCCCGAGGTGGCGCTCTCGCTCGTGCGCGAATCGGCGCGGCGGGAGCGTCGCGGGGCCCTCCGCAGGACCGCGGCCTTCGCGTCCTTCTTCGTCGCGGCCGGCATCGCGGCGCTCGCCTCGTCGATGGCCGCGTGGGCCTGGCGCGAGCGCAAGAACGACGCGCTCGCGGCCGCGCGGCGCGCCGAGGAGGCCAGCGCGCTCTTGCTGGAGGAGCGCGCCCTCGCCAGCTTCGCGGACGGGGACAACCACGCCGCGCGCGCGCAGCTCCGTGCCGCCCTCGAGGCCCGCGACTCGATCTCGTCGAGGAACCTCGCGCGGAGGCTCGAGGGAGCACCGCTCCGGGTGTTCCTGCCCCACAACACGGTGGTCTACGACGGGCTCCTCTTGGCGGATGGGCGCACGTTCTTCGCGGCGAGCCACTCCGGGAACATCGGTGTCTTCGACACCTTCACGCTCGAGCAGCGGGTCCTCCGTGGGCACTCCGATCAGGTGCTCGGGCTCGCGCGGCTCTCCGACGGTCGCCTCGCCTCCGCGAGCTGGAACGGTGAGCTGCGCGTCTGGAACGTCGCCACGGGAGGCGGCGCGCTGGTAGCGAAGCGGCCCAGCTTCACCGCCGTGGCGACCTTCGGCACGACCATCGCGGCGTCGCGTGATCGGGAGCTCGTGCTGGTGGCCGACGGCCACGAGGCGCGCACGATCCCCCTCGAGGTCACCGAGCCGTTCGGGCTCGTGTTCGGCCCGAGCGGCGAGGAGGTGTTCGTGGGAGGCACCGACGGCAAGGTGCGCGTCGTCGGTCTCCAGACGGGCGAGGTCGTGCGCGAGAGCGAGGCCGGCGCGCCCGTCGCGCGCCTCGCGGTCGACCCGAGCGGCCGCTTCCTCGCGAGGGGCGGGCGCGACGGGGGCCTCGCCGCCCTCGACCTGCGCACCCTCCAGCGACG
>CAZHGG010000365.1:0-6382 GCA_964531755.1 uncultured Polyangiaceae bacterium | reverse complement strand
GACGCGCGCCTCGGCCGAGACGCCGCGCGTCGGCCTGCCGCGGAGGCCGACGGAGCCGCCGAGCGCCACGATCGCGTCGGACGTGGAGAGGGGCGTCCCGCTGAGCTCTGCCTCGTCGGCGCGGCTGCGGAGCGCGAGGTGGTTGTGGCGGCCCCACCCGCGCACGAACAGGGTCGAGCCGGAGGACGCCGGCGCCGCGAGCTCGACCGAGGCGAGGGCGCGGCTCGAGGTGAGCGACTCGGTGGTGGTGGGCGCCTTGATGGTGCCGGCGAGGCCTTGGCGGCGCGCCTGCAGCAGCGTGAGCACCGTGAGGCGCGCGCTCCGGGACGCGGTGGGCGAGAGGCGAAACGGCAAGGACCACATCACGAGGCCGTTGGCGGCGGCCACGCCGGCGTTCGTCCGCGTGCGCTCGGCGCGCGCGGCGGTCGCGAGAGGATCGACGTAGGTGAAGTCTCCGTCGGTGCGGTTCGCCGAGAGCGCCGCGGTGACGCGCGGGGCCTCGGGGCCGTCGCCGAGGGCGCCAGAAGAGCCCACGCGGAGGCGGAGCGCGCCGAACGAGCCCACCGCCGACCACACCTCGGTGCGCGCCGGGCCGGTGGCGGGCGGCGCGCGGAGCTCGAGGGTGCCGCCCAGCGAGCCGGGCCCGAGCGCCGCCGGCGCGAAGCTGCGGTATACACGCATTTGGACCCCGGGCCACAGCGGCAGGGAGCCGAGGTCGAGGGTGGGATCGGAGCCGCCGCTCAGCGGCACGCCGCCGAGCACGATCGCGACCTGCGAGGAGGTCGAGCCGCGCACGGAGATCGTGGCCAGCGAGTCGTCGCCCCCAAAGCGGCGGACGTGCACCCCCGGCAGCGGCGCGAGGAGGCTCGCGACGTCGGTGATCTCCCGGGGCGTCTCGCCCTCGGCGGCGCGCGAGGAGAAGCCTGCAGCTTGGTTGGCGTGCGCGCCACGGACGCGAACGGTGGCCGGCTCGAGCTCGGGCGCGGGGTCGGGGGCGGGCTCCGCCGGCAGCGCGGGCCGCGCGAGCGCCGTGAGCGCGAGGGCGGAGGGGAGGACGCGCAGCGCGCGCGCGAGCGCGGCGCGGGCGCGCGGACGCACCTTTCGCGCTTCGAGCGGCGATTGGGTAGACTGGCACGAATGAGGATCGGCTCGTACATCTTGACGATACTCGGGCTCGCCCTCCTGATGGTCGTGCACGAGGCCGGACATTACTTCGTCGCGCGGTACTTCGGCATGCGGGTCGAGAAGTTCTCGATCGGCTTCGGGCCCACGCTGTGGAAGCACAAGCCGAAGGGCAGCCCCACCACGTTCCAGATCGGCCTCATCCCGTTCCTCGCGTACGTGAAGATCGCGGGCATGAACCCATACGAGGAGATCGATCCCGACGACGCGACGAGCTACGCGAACGCGAAGCTCCGCGCGCGCTTCGCGACCATCTCCGCGGGCTCGATCGCCAACTACCTGTTCGCGTCGGTGTTCCTCTTCTGCGGGTACATGCTGGGCGGCCAGCGCGTGGTCGACGAGTCGAGCATGCGCGTGAGCGTCCACGAGGACGGCCCCGCCGCGAAGGCGGGCATCCGCAACGGCGACAAGATCATCGCGGTGAACGGCGAGCTCATCGCCGACTGGAAGGACCTCACGCGCCACATCGGGCCGCACCCCGGCGAGGAGATCGACGTCGAGATCGAGCGCGCGGGCGCGCGCCTCCACATGCGCCCGATCCCCAACAAGGACGGCGAGAACCCCGGCAAGATCATGGTCGGTCCGGAGACGCGCGTCGTGCCGGTCACCGTCGGCGAGGCCGCGCTCTTGAGCGTGAAGGGCCCGCCCAAGGTGGTCGTCGGCTTCGTGCAAGGCATGACCCGCATGCTCACCTTCAAGGAGAAGCCGCAGGTGAGCAGCGTGGTGGGCATCGTGAAGGACATGAGCGCCACGGTGCGCGAGAGCATCGACGAGGGCCTGCGGCAGTTCGGCGCGCTCTCCGCGTACATCGGCGCGTTCAACCTGCTGCCCTTCCCCGCGCTCGACGGGGGCCGGATGATCTTCCTCGCCTACGAGGGGATCTCGCGCCGCAAGGCCGACGCGAAGATGGAGGCGAAGGTCCACGTCGTGGGCCTCGCCATGTTCTTCCTGCTGTTCTTGTTCGCGACCTACAGCGACATCTTCGTGAAGAAGTAGCGCCGGCGCGCGCCGCTACTCGCGCGGCGGCACGCCCATCTTGCGGGACATCTGCTCGCCGAGCTGGGCGGCGCGCGCGGTGGCGCACTCCACCGCGTCGATCAGGGTCTTGCGCAGGGCGCCGGACTCGAGCGTGTGGAGCCCGGCGATCGCCGTGCCGCCGGGGCTCGTGACCATGTCCTTCAGACGACCCGGGTGCTCGCCCGTCTCGAGGAGGAGCTTGGCGGAGCCGTACACCGTCTGCGCCGCGAGCAGCAGGGCCGTGTCGCGGTGGAGCCCCACCTTCACGCCGCCGTCGGCGAGCGCCTCGATGATGAGCATCACATAGGCCGGGCCGCTGCCCGAGAGCCCGGTCACCGCGTCGAGCAGGCCCTCGTCGAGCACCACCACGCGGCCGACCGCCTCGAAGAGCGCGCGGGCCGTGGCCACGTCCTCCGGGGTGGAGAGGGTGCCGGCGGAGACCGTCGTGGCGCCGGCGAGCGCCGTGGCGTGCGTGTTGCCCAGGTCGCGCACGACGCGCGCGCCCGGCAGCCGCGCCTCGAGCGCGGCGAGGGGCACGCCCGCGGCGACCGAGATGACCAGGGTCTCGGGGCCCACGTCGGGCGCGATCGCCGCGAGCACCTTGTCGACGACCTGGGGCTTGACCGAGATCACGACGACGCCGCAGCCGCGGACGAGCGCGTGGTTGTCCGCGGTGGTGTGGACCCCGTGGTGGGCGGCGAGGTGCGCGAGGCGCTCAGCCTTCACGTCGCTCACCCAGATGTCGTCAGGTACCTTTACCTTCGAGTGGAGCAGCCCGCGCACGAGCGCCTCGGCCATGTTGCCGCCGCCGATGAAGCCCACCTTGTTGTCGCGCATGCTCGCTCCGCTCTCCGCCGCCCGCGCGGCTCGCCTTCGTGTGGTCGCGGCGCGGATCGCGCCCGCCGGGTCGTGCCCGCGTCACCCCATGGGGAACGCCGCGGGGGCGAGCGTGTCGGCGAGCCACCCCTCGATGGCGCCGCGCGCGCGCGCGCCGTCGTCGCCGAGGTCGTTCGCGATCTTGTCGTGCCGCGAGCGGAGCAGCGCGCGCCGCGACTGGCTCGGGTCCTCCCACATGGCGGCCGCCCACAGCACGCCGAGCGCGGTCTGCTTGTCGTCGGAGGAGAGGGCCGTGTAGCGGCGGCCCAGCGTGGCGGCGACCTTGTGGCGCACGGGCCCCGTAGCCTCGTCGCGAAACCGCCGCGGCAAGAGGAGCTCGGCCGTGCGCAAGACGAGCTCTTGGGCGCTCGTGGCCACGCGGTCGGAGAGCAGGTAGCGGAGGCCGTCGGTGGTCGCGAGGCCGAGCAGGCGGCGCGCGTCGATCTGCGAGATGGCGCGGTTGCGCAGCTCCTCGACGACCTCGACCCGCAGCGTGAGCTTGCCGGCGAGCGTGCGCACGACGGTCTCCTCGCGCGGATCGAGCTCGTCCCAGGCGGCGGCGAGCCACGCGCCAAGCACGAGCGACTCGCCGAAGCCCTTC
Source organism: uncultured Polyangiaceae bacterium (assembly GCA_964531755.1). GTDB lineage: Bacteria > Myxococcota_A > Polyangia > Polyangiales > Polyangiaceae > JAAFHV01. Next base: position 2,706 of record CAZHGG010000365.1, on the reverse strand, counting down.
TCGAGCTCGCCGTAGAGGTCGACCTGCGCGATGGGCACGGGGGCCTCGGTGTAGAGCGGGTTGGTCTCGCCCTCGGGCAGGCCGAGCGAGCCGAGCAGGGCCGCCACGGTGCGCACCTCCTCCGGGTCGAGCGGCCCGTCGGCGGCGAGCACCGCGCGGAGCGCTCGCACGGCCAGCGTGCCGAGCCGCTTGACGCGCTGCACGTCTTTGTCGCTCGGCTTCGAGGAGAACAGCGAGCGGAGCCCGCGGGCCCCCGCCTCGAGCGTGAGCCCCTCGCGCACGAGCTCCGCCATGGGCAGGTTCGCCGGCGGCGCGATCGGGGCCATCGCGCGCGTGAGCGTGAGCAGCCACACGTCGAACGAGTTGGTCATCGCGTGGATGGGGTGCCCCGCGAGCACGGTCGCGTACGCCTCTCCGCGGCGCTTCGCGAGCAGCTCGAGCGACGCGGTGCCCCCGCCCCCCGCGAGGGCGAAGACCGCGTCCTCCGCCGCCACGCTCACGAGCCGCGAGAGCGCGGCGGCCTTCTCATCAACCGCGGGGGCGTAGGCGTCCATCGTCATGACCGGCAGGCTAGCCGCGAAGCCGGGCGCGTGGAAGTTGGCCTTTTCTCCGAGCCTTCCGCTAGGGTTGGGGGATGCTCGCGCGCGCGCCCCGCCCCGCCCACTCCGCCTTGTCGATGCGGCATTTCGCTGTCGTTTCGAGGCGTTACGCCGCGCTCGGCGGGCTCGCGGTGCTCACGCTCGCGGCGTGCGGCAACACCTCCGTGGGCACGGGCAGCGGCTCGGGCGGCGCGGCCGACGGCGGCGCCGCGGCCACCACCACGGTCAAGGGCCTCGGCTGCGGCGTAGAGCGCGAGACCGGCGCGGTGCTCTGCGCGGGCGTGAGCGTCTGCCCCGGGCTCCTGGTCGACCAGGCGATCTACCCCGGCTGCGGCTTCCGGCCGAACGGCGTCACGTTCGACATCCAGTGCGCCTGCCAGGACATGCTCTGCCCGATCGGCACGCCGAACACCTGCACGCAGGCGAGGGCGCTGCTCGACAACCAGAACCGCGTGATCGTGTGCGGTCAGGTGAACGAGGGCCGCTGCATCACGGGCACGAAGGCGCCGAAGCCGAGCGCCTCGTCCGGCACGAACACCCGGGGGTGCGACGCGCAGTGCATGGCCGACTGCGCGCGGGCCGGCGTGGGGAGCTGCGAGCTGCTCTGCGGGTGCTGAGCCTGCGCTCGCGCCGGCGACGCGCTCAGAAGGTTCCGCCGAGCGGGAGGTAGAGCTCCGTCCCCACCGAGAGCGCCGCGGCGCCCTGCACGGTGGGGCTCGCCTTCCGCGCCAGCGCGGCGGCGTCGATGACCATGGCGGTGAGGACCCCGAGCCCGAGCCCGATGACACCCCCGACGAGCGGGGCGCCCCAGTTGCTGCGGCTGCCGGAGCCCGCGCCCCCCACGAGCACCCCGAGGAGGCCGAGCGACAGGGGCGCGAACACCCGCAGGCCGACCGCGCCGATCGCCGCGCCCCCGCGGTCGTGGGCCGCGTGGATGACCGGCGAGGCGACGAGGTACGTGCTCGCCGAGGCGACGAAGAGCACCTTGCTCGCGCTGTCGTCCGTGACCGCGGCGGAGACGAGCAGGGAGGTGGTGACGACGTCGGCCCCGATGGTCTGGTAGCCGTACCACTCGTCGGCCCGCGCGGGGCGGGACGTGACGAGCACGACGCCGAGCGAGGCGCCCCACACCCACCGCGCGAGCTTCGAGCGCATCCCGCGAGCCTACCGCGCGGGCGGTGTCGACACGAGCCCTCCCTGCGCGCCGCCGCTCTACCGCTTCGGCTTCGGCAGCGGCGCGGGCTGGGCGGGGAAGTTCAGGGGCATCCCCGGGCTGCCCGGGATGGGCATGTCCTCGAGGCCCGTGAGGCCGGGCGGCACGAGGCCCATCCCGGGCATCCCCGCCGGGCCGCCGAGGGCGCCGAGCTTGAGCATCTGCTGGACGTCGATCGTGGCGAAGCCCTCGGGCACCCGAAAGTCGGCGTCGGGCACGGGGCGCTGCTGGAGCTTCGTGACCTCGGTCCGGCTCGTCTCGCGCGCGCCGTCGTAGGCGATCACGCGCAGCGGGAAGTGCTTTCCGTCGAGCAGCTCGGACGCGAACGCGAGGTCGTCCGGCAGCGCCTTGGACGGCAGCTTGAGCCAGGTCGCGCTCTCCTCGGCGACGCACACGACCGCGCGCTGGCCCTCGTGGTGCAGCTCCCAGTCCTCGCAGGGGATGCCCGCGACCGTGGCCTTCTGGCCCGTGCGCTTCACGTTCGACTCGCCGCGCGGCGCCCGCGGGAGGCCGGGGAGGCCGCGGCCCGTGGGGACGGCCTTCTTCAGCTCGTCGCCGGCCGCCTCGAGGTCGAGCACGTACGCCTGCTTCGAGGCGGCGATGGCCAAGAAGCCCTTCTTGTCGCCCGCGCGGAACACCCCCCACGCCTTGCCGGCCGTGCCCGTGAGGGAGCTCGGCAGCTCGAGGCGCACGTTGTCGCGCTTCAGCGTGAGATCGAGCTCGAGCGGCTGCTCGCCGGTCTTGGGGTCGAAGCGGACGCTCAGCGTGCCCTCGAAGACCCCGCTCAGGGGCGACGGCGGCGTGTTGTTCTTCTTGCAGCCGCCCGCCGCGAGCGCCACGACGGCGAGCCCGGCGAGCGCCGCGAGGCGGCGCCGCGCGGCGCTCACGAGGCGC
>CAZHGG010000364.1:0-6404 GCA_964531755.1 uncultured Polyangiaceae bacterium | reverse complement strand
GGTGGCGCCTTGGGTGGTCGTGGGCGTGGGCGTCGCGGGCGCGCTCGTCGGCGCGGTGCTGTTCGCCGTCGGCCTGGCGAGCAACGAGGGCGTGATCGCGCGCGACGCCGCGGGCAACCCGATCCTCGAGGGCGGCGAGACGGTGACGCAGCGCTGCGCGACCTTCGGCGGCGCTTGCGTCGCGAACGTGGGCGGCGACCCGGGGCGCCCTACGCAAGACCCGCGCTTCGCGATCTCCGAGCAGGCCGCGCGCGAGCAGACGCACCCTGCCACCCAGGCCGCCCTCGCGGCGCGCGACAAGGCGGTGGCGGGCCTCGTCGTGGGCGGCGTGGGGCTCCTCGCGGTCGGCGTGGGGCTCCTCTGGCACACGACCGAGCCCACGGGGTTCTTCGCCAAGACCCTCGCGCGGGCGCCCGCGGTGCGCCCCGTGGTGGGGCCTGGGGTCTACGGAGGCGGTGTGGGCGGCGTGTTCTGAGCGAGCCGCCCGAGCGCCGCCACGAGCGACGCCTCCGCCTCGAGGATGGCGTCGGCCGTGAGCGCGAAGCCGCGGCGCGGAGAGCCCTCCGGCGTCCACGCGAAGCTCCGCCAGAGCGCGAGCGAGGCGGCGCCTTCGGCGCGCCCCTCGAGCCGCGAGAGCAGATCGCTCGCGTACGCGCACAGCGAGAGCGCCTCGCGCAGGGTGGGGTCGCGCGAGACCTCGTCGAGGCGCGCCTCGTCCACGCCGTCGCCGCGCGCGTTGGCCAGCCGGTGGAGGAACGCGCGACGCAGGCGGTCGGCGGCGCGCCTGTCGCTGGCCGTCACCTTCTTGGGTCGCCAGTGCGGCCCACGGACGAGCCAGCTGCGCTGGGGGCAGAAGCAGTGGGCGTCCGGGGAGTAGCGCTGCTCGCCGGGGCGGAGCTCCAGGTCGAACGAGGCCACGAGGTACGTCGTGAAGAGCCGGCTGAACGCGCCGAGGTCTTCGCGCGCGGGGCGCGCCGCCGCGGGGAGGTTGTCGTAGTGCTCGCCGAGCCACGCGCACGGGTACGCCTCGACCGAGGCGTACCCGTGCGCCGCCTCCGGCGCGATGAAGCCCTTCTGGAAGGCCTCCTCCAGCCAGCGGAGCAGCGCGTAGCCGCGTCGGTGGAGGTCCACCGCGCGCTCCAGATCGCCGCGACGCCACGCGCCCGCCTCTCCCATCCGGTGCAGGATACACGCTCGGGCGCCGCGCGGCGCGGCGGTGTAGGTGGCCGTCACACGAGCCCACCCAACGTCACGCGTCCCACCAAAAAACTACCCGGCACCAAGGTCGACGCGTATGCTGTTCCGGTGAGGAGCGAGTCACCGATGAACTCTCCCTTCGGCGCGCGTGGGTCCCGCAAACAGGCTCTCGAGCCGCACCCTGAGCTTTGGGACCGCCTCGAGCGCGGCGCCCTTCTCAGGAGAATCCTCGAGGCGTTCTACGCCAAGGTATACCGGGACGAGCGCTTGGTGCCGTTCTTCGAAAGGACGTCACTCGAGTGGGCTATCGATCATCAGTATGCCTTCCTGGCCCAAATCTTCTCCGGCGAAAAGCTCTTCTTCGGGGATCGGCCCCGCAACGCCCATCATTGGATGGTCATCGACGACGACCTCTTCGACTATCGCGAAGAGCTCATGATGCGCACTCTCGAGGAGATGGGGCTCGACGCGGGCGCACGCGCCGAGTGGCGCGAGGTGGAAGAGTGCTTTCGCCATCACATCGTGAAGGCTGCCCCGCGCGCGCTCGTCCGCGGGGGGAAGACACTCCCCCTCGATGGCTACGAGCGGCTCGTGCTGTCGAGCGGTGGTCTATGCGATGCCTGTGAAGGTGTCGTCCCGAGTGGGCAAGAAGTCTCCTATCACGTGCGGACAGGCAAGGTGGCGTGCGCCACATGCAGGACCGCGGAGGGAGGCGCGCCGTGACCATCCGTATCCGTCCCAGGAGCCGAGGACCGCTCGTCGTCGAGGTCGGGGAGGCCGAGGTGGAGATCGAGGGTTTGGACGGGCGTCCATTGAAGCGCCCCGAGGGCTCGAAGATCTATCTCTGCCGGTGCGGCGCCTCCCTCAACAAGCCGCTCTGTGACGGCAGTCACAACCGCGTAGGCTTCGAGGCCCCCTCCGACCCGGAGGGTGCCGGCTCGGAGTGACGGCACTTCGGCCCGTCGCTCCGTCGTCCGGCCTCGGGCATCGTCCGCCCGGCTCGCTGCGCTTCGTGCGGGCTACCCGCTCAGGCCGATGGAGCTCGTCTGGCTCGTCGGCTCCTGCTCTCGAAGGTACGTCACCATGCGCCCCAGATGCGCGACCCCCTTCGTCCTGCCTACGAACAGCACGGGGCCGTCTCGCCAGATGACCGTGCCGGCGTGCGCCTCGCTCACGAGGACGATGGAGCGGTGCCTCGCGAACGTGCGCTGGCACGACACCTCGACCCGCGCGGCGTCCTCGTAGAGGAGGGGAAGCCCCGCGACCGGCAGCTCGGCGCCCCGCAGGTGCGCGACGAGCATCCCCGCCTTCCCGAACTCGCGGACAAACCCGAAGCCCGCCGCGTAGTCGCCGCACGCCGCCGCGAGGACCGCCTCGGCGTGGGACGCCCACACCGGGGACCAGCGGCGCGCCACATAGGTGACGACGTCGACGCCAGAGAAACGGAAGCGCGGGTCGTAGCTCCGGGAGCGCGGCGCGAAGACGAGCTGGCTCGCGGCGAACGAGACGCGGCAGAGGGCGTCGCCGGTGTGCTGGAAGAGGACATCCCGGAGCACTTCCGCGCTCACGAGCCCGCGCTCGACCAGCGTCTCCCCGAGCGCCTTGCCCGTGCGCGTGCACTCCTCGACCGTCGCCCGGAGCCGATCCATGGGCACCTCCGAGTGCGCGCAGAGTCGCTGCGCGAGCGTGAGGGACGAGCGACGATCGACCGCCCAGCAAATTTCGCCGTCCTCGATGTAGGCCGTGCCGATGGGGCCGTCGTCGGACATGATCGTGAGCTCGCCGGTCTCCTTCCCGACGAGATCTTGCATTCGCGCGAGCCACTGGCAGAGAAGGTGGGGCGCGGGCTGCCGATCCGATGGCGGCGGCGATGACCCCGACCCTCCACGTCGACTCGACCTCGGCGAATACGGCACTACGGTCCTCCTCCGCGTCGAGACCGAATATGCTCCATGCCGTCGAGCGTAGCATCGCGTTCTGCGACGGGTCCAGCGACGTCGCGGCCGAAATCACCGGACTTCGTGTCGCGCTGACTATGTGTGCAGTGGTCTGGGTGGTGACCAGCGCGTGCCCGCCGGTGATTTCGAGCTTCGCGGCGAGTTGGCTGTCGGCCAGGAGTTGGATAGGCTGAACGGATTGAACGCTACACCCCAGCAGCCTGACGAGATCGACGTCCACACCTCCGCGGGCCGCCCACCGTGCCGCGCACGTGGCGGCTTGCGACGTTCGCGCGCGCTGGCGCGGTTCCACCGCGCGGCGGCGCCATGACGGTCGGCGGTCCTGTCCTCGAGCTCGATGGCTTTGGCGTCGCGTTTGGTCGCAGGGTGATCCTCGCAGACGTCACCTTGTGCCTCGACGGTCCCGGGATCACGGCCGCCATGGGCCCCGGGGGGAGCGGGAAGTCGACGCTCCTTCGGACGATCGCCGGCCTCAACGATGCGCAGCCCATCATCCGCGTGTGGGGCGCGGCGCGCTACGCGGGAGCGCCCCTAGGCGAGGGCCCCCGCCCGTACATCGTCGTCCAAAAGGCGAGGCTCCTCATCGCGACGGTGAGGGAGAACCTTGCGTCGTCGTTGCCGAGGCGGTCGTCCCTCACCACGCTCGAGCAGAACGCCATCATCGATCGCGCGCTCGCCGCCGTGGGGGCCGACCTCCCGCGCTCACGCCTCGACTCGCAGGCCGTCGCGCTGCCGCCGGTCGAGCAGCGGCTCCTCTCGCTCGCGTGTGCGTGGTGCCAAGACGCGTCGCTGCTGCTCATCGACGAGATCACGGCGGATCTCGAGGAGTCCGACGCCGATCGCGTGCTCGCGGCCCTGCGCGCGCTGGCGCGCGATCGGACCCTGCTCTTCGTCACCCACCACCGCGGCCACGCGCGCGCGGCGTCCGCTCAGGTGGTGCTCTTGGCGGGCGGTCGCGTCATCGAGTGCACGCCGACCGATGAGTTCTTCACGTCCGCGCGCACACCGGAGGGGAGGACGTTCGCGGAGACGGGCGGCTGCGCGGTGCCAGGTCCCATGGCGGAGGCCGACATGCTCCACGAGGGCGTGACACCCTCGCCGCTGCCTCCGCGCGCCGTGGTGGCGCTCCGCGCGGCGCCGGTGAAGGGGGCGCCGACCGGGTTCTTCTGGCTGGCGAAGGGGAAGCTCTCTGGGATGGCGCGGCCGGGCCTGCTCGAGCCCCTGGACGTCGAGCTCGGCCAGCTCCAAGGGCTCGGCGTGACCGACCTCGTCACGCTCGAAGAGCAGCCCACGGTGAACGCCGAGCTCGCCGAGCGGTACGGCGTCCGAGTCCACCACTTTCCCATTGGAGACATGCGGGCTCCGACCATCGACGACACGCGGGAGCTGCACGCGCGCGTCTCCGCCTGGACCGGGGAGGGGCGCGTCGTCGGCTTCCACTGCCGCGCGGGCCTCGGGCGCACGGGCACCCTGCTCGTCGCGATGAGCATCCTCTCGGGGCGCGAGGCCGTCTCGGCGCTCGCCGAGGCTCGCAATATCAACCCGGCGTGGGTCCAGTCCGAGGCGCAGCTCGTGTTCCTCACCGAGCTGGGTCAGGCCGCCCGCCAGGCGCGCTGAGCCGTCGTGGACGCGGCGCGTGCGCGGGCAGCCACGACCTTTCGCCGCCGCGCCGCTAACGCGTGGGCCGCCGCATCCCACCGCCTACGCTGCGCTCCCGCGGTCACCCAAGGACCGAGGCGCCAGCGCCTCGGGCGCGGGGTCACCCACCCACCGTCCGCGCACGCCTGCCGCGTCCATCGCGTGGACTCTCGCCGTTGGGGTCCAGCGACTGGACAGAACCCGTCCATGAATGGGATGGGCTCGCCGCCTCGACCCAGAAAGACGCGGAAATAGATGGATGGTGCGGGTGTTGCATGGGCGCCTGACCGACGCTATGGCCTATCTCAACCCACGCGCACGTCACCTCCGGCCCAAGGATGCCTACGTGGGTCCCGCGGCCGGCTGCGAGGTGCCGAGCCTCGCGCAGCGTCGGCGGCCTCTGGGCCGGCAGGGCCACATCATGTCTGAGCGGCGCGCCGACCCCCGGCGTTCCCGTGGTCCTGGGGCCGTCGAGGCAGCGTCCGCCCGGAGGCCACTCCCCGGCAGCGCATCGCCCGCGAGCAGGAACTGCTGATGGAGGGCGCACCGTCTCGACGAGGCGCGACTCTCGGAGGAGCCGGAGTCCCGCGCCGGTGGACGCCTGCACCAGGCGGACGCTGACGCCGCCCGCCCACGGCCCATCGACGCGAATACGAAGCGACTACGAGACAAACCCATCCGCACGTGTGTGCATCGAACCGAAAGGCAGAAATTTCATGTCCCTGGATACCGTTATCGCTCGCGCCCAAACCATTGTTCCTGAGTGCGTAGCTGTCGGCTACGTCGACATGACGACCGGGATGCTCCTCGGCGTGAAGACCGTCGATTCGCACCCGCAGGCGGTGCTCGATCTCGTCGCCGCCGCGACCGCCGATCTCTTCCAGGGCCCCAGCGTCACGGCCATCGAGTCGATGTTCCGCAAGTCGCGTGGGCAGGCCGAGGACGGCAACCACTACTTCAAGGAGATCATCGTCTTCAGCGACAACCTGATCCACGTGTTCCTGCGCGGCAAGAAGCACAAGAATCAGGCCACAGTTTTCGTCTGCCGCGGCACGGCCAACATCGGCATGGTGCTCTCGAAGTCGAGGACGGTGCTCGGGGACGTCGAAGCGGCCATGTGACGCGGGCGCGGGAGCCGTCGCCACCACAGACTCGCTCCCGCGCCGCTCGGGCGTGCGCGCGTCCGGCCACGAGAGGCGTGGCCGCGCCCGACGCGACTCGCCTGTCAGGGGGGTGACGCGAGAGACCTGGCTCCGCCGCCCCCGGCTTCGTGCAGAGTCGGGCACTTGGGCCCAGGCCGCGACCTGGCGCGGAGGGTGCATCCCAGGTGGGCTCGTAGGGACCACGAAAAAGGCCACTGGTGTGGCGCCCGAGAGGGTCGGTGGTGTGAGCCTCGGTTCGATTCCGGGACCTACGATCTGCTCCAGCGACCTCCCGTCCCCGGCTTCGACGCTTCGCTCTCGCGCGGCGCGGCGTAGGCTGGCCGTATCGCGCGCGCGCGCTCCCTCGCCGTGGCGCCCTCTCTCGTCGTGACGCTCTCTCCCGTCGTGACGCCTCGCCGCGGCGTACGCGGCCGCCCCACCCGGTTTCCGTGAGCGCTCGAGCCGCGCG
>CAZHGG010000363.1:0-6404 GCA_964531755.1 uncultured Polyangiaceae bacterium | reverse complement strand
AGCCGCGGAGGCGGGCGCGGGTGGCCCGGTGAGCGGTGACGCGAGGCGCGCCGTCGAGCGCGCGCGCCCCAGCCGCTCCGACGAAGCTGAGCCGTGGTCGGTTTTCTCGACACATCGGCGCGCTCATTCGACGTGGACGACAGGCGGCGGCTGGGGCAGGATCGACCCCATGCGCGACGCGGTTGGGGGCACACGAGCGGCGGGCAGCGGCGGCGAACGGAGGGCAGGATGCCGAACTCCGACGCCGGCCTGAACGCGCGCGGCTTCGCCGGCGTCCGCGGCGACCTCGCGCGGCGCCTCGCCACGTACCGCAGCGACTGGACCGACGGCCTGCACCCCAAGGCGGCCGCCGCGGTGGGGTTCCTGTTCTTCGCCTGCTTGGCCCCGGCGATCGCGTTCGGCGGGCTCATGTCGGTCATGACCGGCGGGGAGATCGGCGTCGTCGAGATGATCGTCTCCACGGCGGCGTGCGGCGTGGCCTACGCCCTCGTCGCGGGCCAGCCGCTCACGATCCTCGGGGGCACCGGGCCGCTCCTCGTCTTCACGGCCATCTTGTACGACGCGTGTCGCCGCTTCGGCGTGTCGTTCCTGCCGGCGTACGCCTGGATCGGCCTGTGGAGCGGCCTCTTCACTGTGCTCCTCGGCGTCACCGGGCTGAGCCGCCTCGTCGCGCGCCTCACGCGCTTCACTGACGAGACGTTCGCCGCGCTCATCTCGATCATCTTCGTCTACCAGGCCGTCGCGAGCGTCCTCGGCGCCTTCCCGGCGGCGCACGTGGCCGACGACACTGCCCTGTTTGGCCTCGTCTTGGCGGCCGGCACCTACATGCTGGCGCGGTCGTTCGCGCGGCTCAGGCACCGGCCCTACCTGCGCCCGGCGCTGCGGGAGCTCATCGCCGACTTTGGCCCCGCCATGGCGGTGGTCGCGATGGTGCTCGCGCGCCGCATCTTGCCGGCGGTCCACGTCGAGCCCCTGGCCGTCCCGGCCGCGTTCGGCACGTCGACGGGGCGCGCCTGGCTCGTCGGCCTCGGCGGCGTCCCCCGGTGGGTGCCGGTGGCCGCGATCGCGCCGGCGCTGCTCGTCGCGCTGCTCGTCTTCATGGACCAGAACGTGACGGTCCGCATCATCCAGAGCCCTTCGAACGCGCTCAAGAAGGGCTCCTCCTACCACTGGGACCTCGTCGTCGTCGGCGCGCTCATCGCCGTCTGCTCGCTCTTCGGGCTCCCGTGGCTCGTCGCGGCGACGGTGCGCTCGGTCAACCACGTGCGCGCGCTCAGCACCACGGAGGGCGGCGCCGAGCGGGCGCGCATCACCGGCGTCCGCGAGAACCGGGTGTCTCCGCTCCTCGTGCACGTCGCGATCGGAGCGTCGCTGCTCGCCACGCGTTACCTCGTGCAGGTCCCCATGCCCGTGCTCTACGGGCTCTTCTTCTACATGGGGCTCGCCTCCACGGGGGGCAACCAGTTCTTCGACCGGCTCCGCCTGTGGCTCACCGACCCCGCGCTCTACCCGGCTCACCATTACGTGCGGAGGGTCCCGCCCCGCGTGATCCACCTGTTCACCGCCGTCCAGGGCGTGTGCCTCGGCGTGCTCTGGGCCGTCAAGTCCAGCGCCGTCGGCATCCTCTTTCCGCTCTTCATCGCGCTGCTCGTCCCGGTCCGCGCGCTCCTGGCCCGCTGGATCTCCGCCGAGCACCTCGCCGCGCTCGATGCGGACGAGGGCCCCGCCGACGTCGAGGACCACGCGGCCGGGCCATGACGCCGCCGCGCGTCGGAGCCGTCCTCGGCGTCGTGCTAGCGTCGCCCGGCATGAACCGCCTCCCGCGCTCGCCCTCCCACGTCGCCCCGCCGCGGCGTGACCTCACGGGCGCTTCGCGGTGAGGGCGCTCGAGCCCGCCCACTTCGAGATCGCCGGCGTCCGCGTCACGTACGTGCAAGGCGCCGTCGCCATCGGCGTGGTGCTCGTCGGCTTCTTTCTGTCGTCGGCGGTCTCCTCGCGCATCCGCGGCAAGCCCGAGACCACCGCGCCCTGGCGCGCGACGATCGCGCAGGTCGCGGGGCACGCGGGGCGCGTCGTCTCGATCGTCGTCGCGTTGCAGGTGGCGGGGGTGGACATCGGCACGCTCCTCGCGGCGAGCGCGGTCGTCGCCGTGGGCATCGGCATCGCCATGCAGAAGGTCGCCGAGAACTTCGTGTCGGGCGTGATCCTCCTCGCCGAGCGGAGCATCCGCGAGGGCGACATCGTGGAGTTCGACGGGCGGGTCGCGCGCGTGCGCACCATGGGCATCCGCGCCACGGTCGCGGTGACGCTCGACGAGGAGGAGCTCATCGTCCCCAACAGCCTGCTGGCCCAGGCCGCGGTCAAGAACCTCACGCTGACCGAGGCCATCTACCGCCTCCGTGTGGGCGTGGGTGTCGCGTACTCGAGCGATCTCGAGCAGGTCGAGGCCGTCCTCCTCGGCGCCGCGCGCGCCCTGCCCGCGCGCGATCCCGACCGCGAACCCGTCGTCCTGCTCGCCGACTTCGGCGCCTCGTCGGTCGACTTCGACGTGAGCGTGTGGACCCGCGACGTGTGGGGCCACAAACGGGCGCAATCGGAGCTGCGCAAGCTCATCTGGCGCGCGCTGAAGGCCGCCGCGATCGAGATCCCGTTCCCGCAGGTCGATGTCCACCACCACGGGCGCCCGCCGGCTGCGGCGCCCGCCGTCGAGCCCGCCAGGGAGCCCTGAGCGCGGTCCGCCTCAGGGGGTGTCGCTCGGATCGCCCAGCTCGCGGACGCGCCGCCCGCCGTAGGCGTGCGACTCGACGTCCGCCGAGCGGCGCAGCAACACCGCGGGGGGCTGGATGCCGTGGGTGCGGAAGGCCTTCGCGACGCGGAAGTGCACGTCGGTCTCGAACGGCTTCTCGTACTTGCAGTCGAACACGTAGGGGCGCGCCTTCAGGTGCATCGCCACGTAGTCGTGCAGGATGACCTGCTTGGCGAGCACCGGCACCGGGTTTGGGAGGTACACGTACGGGCTCGTGAGGCACGCCTCGCGGATGAGGGAGGCCGCCAGCTCCGCGTCCTGATCGATCCCGATGTAGAAGTCGAAGGGGGTCTGCATCTCGAGGGCGCCCCAGTTCCCGCTCGACGTGACGTCGGTGAGGATGCGGTTGTTGGGGATGGTGATGATGTTGTGATCGAGCGTGTTCATTCGCACGCTGCGAATGCCAATCTTGATGATGTCGCCGTATTGGCCGGCGAACTCGACGCGATCGCCCACCTGGAACGGGCGGTCGAAGATGATCGTGATCCCGGCGATGAGCGCCGCGATGAGGTCCCGCATGGCGAAGCCCACCGCCACGGCCAGGGTGCCGCCGATCACGGTGAGCGTCGTGGAGTCGAGCCTGAACGTGAGCGAGAGACAGACGCCGAGCGCGGCGATGTACACGAAGAACCGCGCGACCGACTCGTACTTCTGGATCGTGGGGCGCCGGTTGGCGAAGCGCCGACCGAGCTGGTCGGCGAGGTTGGTCAGCACCCGGAGCACGACGGCGGCCCCCACGATGACGAGGACCGAGACGAACATCCCGCCCCAGCGCACGAAGCCCGCGAGCTTCGCCACGTCGGGCGCCTCCTGGGCCGCCGCGGCGCGGGGCAGTTGCAAGGTGAGCGCGGCGACTGCGCCGGCGAGCCAGAGGCGGGCCTTCTTGCGACTCATGGGGGCCTCACGTGACGAGGAGGTGGCGACGTTGGAGGAAGAGGACGATGGGGCGAAACCACGCCCAGGTGATGACGTACCGCTCGTCCTCGGTGGCCACGTAGCCGTGGGCGAGGGCGAAGCGGAGGGCGTCCGCGACGTCGGCCGCGCTCAGCATGGTGGCCTCGCCGAGCTCGCGCGTCGTCGCGGGCGCGAGCTGCATGACGGCGCGGAGCACGAAGATCGCGGGGTCGGGGAGCGCCTCGAGCTCGGTCGTGTCGGGCGCCTGGAAGAACCGGACGTGCGGGGCGCCCTGGGCGTCGAGGCCGAGCGAGCGACGCCACATGTGCAGGGCCACGCCAGGGTTGCCCGCCGCGTAGTCCCAGAGGAGGCGGTAGTAGTTGCCCTCGCAGCGAGCGAGCGCGTCTTGCTTGTCGATCTCGTCCGCGTTCGGCGGGAGGTCCTCGCGGAGGTGCTCGAAGGAAGGGGAGAGGCTCACCTGCGCCGTGCGCGCGTGCAAGAGCTCGATGATCTGCTCCTCGGGCCAAGGCGACAGCCGAATCACGCGATCGAACAGCGGGCGGGCGCCGCGGGCGCGCTGCAGGAAGAGCCAGATCACGTCGTCGAGCGCGAGCACCCAGGTGGTCTTCGTGCAGTGCCGGCTCGCGAGGTCGAGCAGCGCGTCGAAGGGCGCGAGGCCGCCCATCACGGGCTGGATGAACCGCTGGACGTCGTCGAGGAGCAGCGCGCGGCCCCGCTCGGAGGTGTTCAGCGCGGCGGCGAGGTGCTCGAGGGACGCGGAGGGATCGGCCCCGAGCGCCTCCGCGAGCTCGCCGCGGAGCGCGTGGATGCCCTCGGCCGGGAGGCGCAGGCGGAGCGTGTCGGGGAACTCCTCGTGCAGGTGGCGGAGGAGCGCGGTCTTGCCCATGCCTCGCTGGCCGACGATGGCCACGACGCCGCCTCGCCGGTCGCGAATGCGCGCGAGCAGCGCCTCGATGGCCTCGTCGGTCTCGGTCTTCACCCACGCCTTCGACGCGGTGTCGGGCCCGAGCGCGTCGAACGTGTCGTCTGGGATGGGCGTCGTCGCGAGGTCGGTGCGCTCGGCGCTCAGCTTGTCGAGCTGGCGGCGGAACAGGTACGCGAGCACGCGGCGGGTCACGCCGTAGCGCCCCACCCAGCTGCGCACCCCGCGTATCGCCCCGCGCCCGAAGAGGAAAGCCGCCCCCGCGGAGGCCGCGAAGAGGCTCTTCCAGCCCCGCTGGTTCGCCAGCACCCAGCGCTCGAAGGGGGACTCGCGCCGCGCGCGCGCGGCCCTCGCGAACACCACCGCCCGCCACCAACGCACGAGCACCAGCGCCACCGGGATGGAGGCAAACCAGCACGTGGAGAGGACCCAGCGGTGGATCGTGCCCTGCCCCACGAGCTTCGTGCTGAGCGTGAGGATGAGCCCGAACGCCACGACCACGCGCCCCACGAGCCGCAGTGACTTCAGACGCAAGGCGGGGGTGTCGTCGAGGCGCGCGGCGGCGCGCGGTCCCTCGCCCGCGAGCGCGTTCACGAGGTCGACCACGAGCGCGCCGCCGATGAACCACTGGACCGTCACGGCGACGAGCTCGACCTCCAGGACGTCGGCCGCGCTCTCTGGGAGCATCCACGCCATCACCAGGGCGAGCGCGAGCCACTCGACGGGCCTGTGGACGTCGAGCGCGAACGCGAAGGCGCGAGTGCCCACGCTCGGCGAGGCGAGGCGCTCGTGCCGGTCGAGCTCGAGCGCCCGCTCTCGCCCCTTGGCGAGCCACTCGGGAGTGCGCCTTCGGAGCCACACGAACGCCAGGACGGCCCCGAGCCACTCGACGAGCAGCAGGATCGAGCGCCCGAGGGTCTGACCCGATGCCTTGCCGTTCGTGCCGAGCGACGACACCCAGCGGCCGGCCGCGTGGCGGTGGTAGCGCACGATCAGCGCCAGCTGGCGGAGCTCCGAAGCCACGTGGTCGACGCCTTGCTCGCCGAAGCCCGTCACGGCCTCGCGCTTGGCGGGCGTGAGGTGCGGGAGGAGCGCGAGGCGCTCGACGTTCAGCGCGCCGATCTCGGCGAAGAGCTGCGTCGCGCGCTCCTCGCGGAGGGCCTGCTGCTCGCTATCGAGGCGGGTCGCGTAGGTCTCAGCGCGGGTCCGCGCGGCCCGCGCCGGTCCGGCGTCCACCGTCGGCGGCAGGTTGCTGATCGCGGTCGGTCCGGGGCTGGGCGCCCGCCCGGCCTCATGGCCGAGGTCGTCGAGCGCCTCGGCGAGCTCGGCGCGGGAGCTCGCCAGGGTCTTGCGGAGCGCGTCGTAGCCGGCGTCGACGTCGGGCGGCTCGCCCTTCTCGCGCAGCTCGCGCGCCTTGCGCTGCGCGCCGAGGGTCGTCTCGAGCCGCGCGGCGAGCTCGTCGCGGCGCTTCGCGAGGTCCTGCTCGAACGCGCGCTGCGCGCGCTCGACGTCGAGCATCTTGGTGAGCTCCTCGGAGACGAGCCGCTCCGCCTCGGAGCGGGCTTGCTGGGCCGCGAGCACGGCGCGCGCGCGCTCCTCCGCGGCGCGCTGCTCCAGCAGCTCGGCGTCGGACGGCGGCGGCGCGGCCTCGGCCTGGCGCTTCGCGTGCTGCGCGAGCAGCTCGTGGCGACGCGCCCGCGGGAGCGAATAGAACGAGAGGCGCGCGCGGTCGAGCGCGAGCCGCGCCTCCCAGAGCTCGCT
>CAZHGG010000362.1:0-6420 GCA_964531755.1 uncultured Polyangiaceae bacterium | reverse complement strand
GAGCAGGGCGCCGACTCCGAAGGAGCGCGCCGGCCGCGGCACGCCGCTCGGCGCCTCGGCCTCCGGCTCTCCGCGTGGCGCGGGCGGCGCGGGTGGCGGTGGCGGCGCAGACGGCGAGGGCTCACCCGTGGGATCGTTCGTGCCCGGGTCGGTCACATGCCCTCCGTAGACGCCGCAGCCGTCGTTCCACGAGGGTCGCCCGGCGCGGTCGTCTCCGAGAGGCTCACCTCGGCCTCGGAGATCAGCAAGCGATGCGCCGCGGCGAGCGCCTCGAGGTAGTCACGGGTGTCCGCCACGGCGCCAGTGCTCGCCTCGAGGACCGACGCGAGCGGCACGCGGCCTACCTTGTACTGCGTGAGCGTGCTCTCGGCGGTTGCCTCCGATTGGGTGAGCAGTCCTCTCGCGTACACGTCGAGGATGCGAAGCAGCGCGACGAACGCGGTGTGTCGCTCCGCGCTCCGGAGGCGGACCACCTGCTCGAACGCGGCCGCGGTCTTGCGCGCGGCCTCCTCGCGGGCGCGCCCCTCGACCACCGCGCGGCTCTGCTTGTCGCCTGAGAACACGGGGACCGGCGCGCCAACGGTGACAGCCCACATCGGCGGGAGCTGCCCTCGGACCATGAGCCCCGCGCCCACCGTGAGGTCGGGGTAATAGCCCTTTCCTGCGAGCGACACCGCCTTCCCGGTGCGAGCAATCTCGAGGCGCGCGGCCTCGAGCTCCGGGCTCTTGCCGAGCGCGCGGGCGGTCGAGAACTGCCCCTCCAGGCTGGAAGGCGCGGGCAGGTCCGAGAGCTTCGTGTTCACGGCGATAGGCTCGTCGAGCGGCCGAGCTCGCAGTCGGTTCAGGGTCTGCTCGCGCGCCCTGACAATCCCCATGTAGGCGAGGTGCCGCTGCCTGTTTCGCAAGAGCTCGAGCTCGGCGCGAAGAACGTCGGACTGAGGTGCCTTGCCAGTCTCGTAGAGAATGCGCGCGACCTCGGCCGAGTGCCCAAGGAGCCCGTCGAGGCGACCATGGAGCCCCAGGTGTTCGTGCGCGAGCAAGAGGTCGATATAGGCCCTTCGCACATCGGCCTCTGCGGAGAGGCGCGCCCGCGTGACCTGGGCCTTCGCCACCACGGCGCCTATGGCCACCATTTCAGCGCGCAGATCGCGCTTTCCAGGCCAGGGAAAGGTCTGCTGAGCCATGAAGGAGACGAAGCTCGTGCCCTGCTTTCCTATCTCGATGCTCGTGAAGCCGTCGTTCTGGATGCCTATCTGGAACATCGGATCGGGCAGGGCGCCCGCCTGGGGAATGCGCTGGCGCTCGGCGCGTACCAGGGACTCCGCGCTCGCGAGCTCGGGTCGAGCGCGCAGGCTCTCGTCGATGAGTCTCGCGAGCACGGGGTCTGCGGGCAGGGGCGCGGGGAGAGGTGCGGGGTGTGCAACGGGGAGCGGGCCCGCGCGGGACGTGGGCGCGAGGAAGAGCACGGAAGCGGCGAGCGTCCCGGCGAGCACGACTCGGCTCGTCCACCCTCGCGCTAGCGCGTAAGGTCGACCGCGGAACCGGCCTGGAGGACACGAACGACGACGAGGCGCGAGGGCGTGCACCATCTTGCTGAGGGGTGTGCGGCTGCGAAGAATAGGCGGGAGGGGAAGCTCCGGGTGGAGCGGCGTTCAGCACAGGTAGCCGCGGAACGGCGGAGCGTGACAGGAAAGCTGCGCCTCCCTGTGGATAACTCCCGTCGCCTGCGCGCCGCGAGTGCGCCTACGATGAGCGCGCATGTACCTCTTCGAGAACGACGAGCACGCCGAGCTCCGCCGCAACACGCGGCGCTTCGCCGAGACACGGATCGCCCCCTTCGCAGAGGAGTGGGAGGAGGCCTGTGAGTTCCCTCGCGAGCTCTACGGGGAGGCCGCCCGCGCCGGGGTCTTGGGCGTCGGCTACGCCGAGGCGCTCGGCGGGGCGGGCGGCGACATCACCCACACGCTCGTCGCGGCGGAGGAGCTCGTGCTCGCCGGCCACTCGGTGGGCACGTGCGTCGGCCTCGGCAGCCACGGCATCGCGCTGCCGCCCATCGTGCGCCATGGCACGCCCGAGCAGCAGGCCCGCTTCGTCGCCCCGGTGCTGTCCGGCGCGAAGGTCGCGGCGCTCGGCATCACGGAGCCCGGCGGCGGCAGCGACGTCGCCAACCTGCGCACGACCGCCGTCCGGAGCGGCGATCACTACGTCGTGAACGGCGCGAAGACCTTCATCACCTCGGGCTGCCGCGCCGATCTCGTCACGCTCGCGGTGCGCACCGGCGGCCCGGGGCACGGGGGCATCTCTCTGCTCGTGGTCGAGCGCGGCACGCCGGGCTTCTCGGTGGGCAAGAAGCTGAAGAAGAGCGGCTGGTGGGCGACCGACACGGCGGAGCTCGCCTTCGAGGACTGCCGGGTGCCGGTGGCCAACCTCATCGGCGACGAGAACATGGGCTTTTACGCCATCATGATGAACTTCGCGAGCGAGCGCATCTACCTCGCCGGGCAGTGCGTCGCCATCGCCGAGCTCGCCTACCGGGAGTCGATCCGCTACGCCAAGGAGCGGCACGCGTTCGGGAAATCGCTCATGGGGTTCCAGGTGACGCGCCACAAGCTCGCCGACATGGCGAGCCGCCTCGCCGCCGCCCGCGCGCTCACCGGCGAGGTCACCACCCGCTACGCGCGCGGCGAGGACGTGACCGGGCTCGCGGCCAAGGCGAAGAACGTGGCGACCGACATGTGCGGGTTCGTGTGCGACGCCGCCGTGCAGCTCCACGGGGGCAACGGCTACATGCGCGAGTACCTCGTCGAGCGCCTCTACCGCGACGCGCGGCTCTACCCCATCGGCGGCGGAACGCGGGAAATCATGAACGAGATCATCTCGAAGGTGGAGGGCTACGCGTGACGCTCGACCTGCTCGCGCGCGTGCCGCGGCACGTGCTCCACATTCGCGACGTGCTGGCGAGGGCGGGCAAGCGCTCGTGGGTCGTGGGCGGCTGCGTCCGCGATCTGCTCCGCGGCAAGGAGCCCTCCGACTGGGACGTGTGCACCGACGCGCTCCCGGCCGAGCTGCTGCGCATCTTCCCGCGCGCCATCCCCACGGGCATCGACCACGGCACCGTCACCGTGGTGCTCGATCACCAGCACTACGAGGTGACGACGCTGCGCGGGGAGGGCGCCTACTCCGACGGGCGCCGGCCCGACTCCGTGCACTTCGTGAGCGACATCGAGCACGACCTCGCGCGCCGTGATTTCACCGTGAACGCCATCGCGATCGACTCGGCCACCGGCGCGCTCGTCGACCCCTTCGGCGGCCGGGACGATCTCGCCGCGCGGATCCTCCGCGCGGTGGGGAGGGCCGAGGAGCGCTTCTCCGAGGACGGCCTCCGCGTGCTCCGCGCGGCCCGCTTCTGCGCGACGCTCGGGTTCACGCTCGACCCGGCGACGAAGGCGGCGATCGAGCCCACGCTCGGCACGTACCGGAAGGTCAGCCCCGAGCGCGTGCGCGACGAGTGGATGAAGGCGATGAAGGCGGACAAGCCGTCGATCGCCTTCGACGTGATGCGCGAGACGGGCATCCTCGCGATCTCGTGCCCAGAGCTGCTCGAGGGCTTCGGCCTCGAGCAGAACCGGCACCACACCTACGACGTGTGGCGCCACGGCATGGAGTGCATGGACGCGTGCCCGAGGGAGCCTGTGCTCCGGCTGGCGGGCCTCTTCCACGACGTGGGCAAGCCGCGGAGCCGCGCGTTCAGCGAGAAGACGCACGACTACACGTTCTACGACCACGACCGCATCGGGGCCGAGATGGTCGAGCCCATCTGCGCGCGCCTGCGCTTCTCGAACGACGAGCGGACGCGCATCGCGCACCTCGTGCGGCACCACCTGTTCCACTACGACGGCTGGACCGACGCGGCCGTGCGCCGGTGGATTCGGCGGGTGGGGCGCGAGCACCTCGAGAGCCTCTACGCGCTCAACTGCGCAGACCTCGCGGCGAAGGGCCCCGGGGTCCCGGCGCACGATCCGAGCGCCGGCCCCGCGCCCCTCGACCTGCTCAAGGCCCACGTCGAGCGCGTGCTCGCCGAGGGGGCCGCGCTGAGCACGCGCGACCTCTCCATCAACGGGCACGACCTCATGCGCGAGCTCGGGCTGCCACCGGGCAAGCTGCTCGGCGTGCTGCTGGGCGAGCTGCTCGAGGAGGTGACGACCGATCCCACGCTGAACGAGCGCGGGCGGCTGCTCGACCGCGCGCGGGCGCTGCGCGCCGCCGCCGAGGGAGAGCCGAGGACATGACGCGCGGCGCCTCACCCCAGGCGACGCCTGCCGGCCCACGCGCGGGAGCGACGGGTACGCGTGCCTCGCGCGCGGCCAGGGCGTGAGGGACCTGCGCGCGGCTCCGACTGCCGTGGGCCGCGCTCAGTCGAGGAGCGCCCGCGCCGAGACCACCTCGTGCCGCGCGGCCCACGCGAGCAGGTCGTCGGCCTCCGCGCGGAGCCACGCCTTGGTCATGTCTCCGGGGTGGAGCGCGACGCGCGTGGGCAGGGCGCGCGCGAGGGGCCGCGCCGCTCGGCAGAAGAGCACGGTGGACGCCATGCGCGCGCGCGTCCGGCTCGCGAAGTTGAGCACGAGGCTGGGGCGCCGCCTCCCGGTCACCGGATCGCTCACCGAGAGGTGATCTTCCGTGTACCGTACACCCATCTCGGCGAGCTCCGCCGCGAGCCAGCGGGGCGCCGACCAAGCCGGCGGCACGAACCCGTCGATCGTGAGCCCCGCGCCCTCGAGGACCCGCGCCCCGTCGCGCAGGCGCTGGCGAGCCTCGGCGCGCGTCACGTCGGAGAGCTCGGCCTCCCCGGCGGAGACCACGCGCTGCGCGAAGAACCGCGCGGCGCCCGCGGGTCGCCCGTCTCCCGCCGGCCCCTCGCCCGCCGCCCGCGCGCGGTGGAAGTAGCCGTGGAGGAAGACCTCGTGCCCCTCGGCCTGCAGCGCGCGGAGGCGCGCGGCGTACCGCGGGTGCTCGGCGAGCGGCGCCCGCCCGTGAAAGTCCGGCACGACGAGGAGGGCGGGGCGCACGCCGTGCCGCGCGCACATCGCGAGCGCGTGCTCCACCTCGGCGTCCCACGCCGGGGACACGTCGTGGATGGAGACGTGGACGCGCGCGCGCGGGAGTCGCACGCGGCCGCTCAGTGCTTCTTCGCGGCCTGCACCTTGCCGACCTCTTCGAACTCGGTCTCGAAGAGGGAGAGCTGGGAGACGACGATGTCGAGGTTGCGCTCGTTCATCTCGTTGCGCTCGGCGCGGCCCATGTCGCGCATCTGGCGCTTGATCTCGCCGAGGCGGTCGCAGATCTGGCCGAGCTTCGCGTAGTCGACGCTCGCGCGGTTCTTGTCGGCGTAGCCGGCGCGGTACTCCTCGAAGATCTCGTTGGCCGCGCCGCCGAGCGCGCCCATGATGTCCGGCAGGGTCGTGCCCTGGCGGGCCTTGCGGATCTCGCCGACCTCGTTCTCGTACACCGCGAGGCGCTCGGAGACGATCTCCATGTTCTTCAGGTGGTAGTCCTCCTCGAGGCCCGCCTTCTTCAGCTTCTCCATGCGGGCCTTGATGCTCTTCAGCGAGTCGACCACCCGCACGAGCAGCGCCGGGCGGCGGCTCACGCGCGACTGCCCCGCGAAGTGGGTCTGGTAGACCGCGAACTGCTCGTTCGCGAGCGTGGCGAGCAGCCCCGCTTGCTCCTCCGCCGTGCCCTGCTTCTGCGCCTTGTCGATCTCGCGGAGCTCCACCGTGTATTGGGTGTGCGCCTGTCGCACGACGTCGAGATCGCGGGCGAAGTCGGCGATGTTCTTCTCCTCGAGGAGGCCGGTCATGCGCTTCTGGATGGCCTTGAGCTCCTCGATCATCTCTGCGAGCAGCGCCATGTCGCGGGTCGCGCGGTTCTGCCCGGCGAAGTGCCGGCCGTAGCGCGCGAACACGAAGTTGGCGTCGGTCGCCTCCGTGGCGAACTCGTCGAAGAGCGGGCCGGCCTCTTGGGCCTTGAGGATGGCGCTGCGCTCGGTCTCGTAGAGGGCGAGGGTGTTGCCGGCGTCCTCTTTCAGCGTGATGAGCTCGGGCCCCTGCACGGCCGCGGGGATGGTGCCGGCCCGCGCGACGACGTCCTTCAGGCGCTTGATGAGGCCGTCGAGCTGCGCGACGTCCCGCGTCGCGCGCGACTGGCCGGAGAAGTCGGCCTCGTAGATGCTGGTGATGAGGTCGAGATCGCGCCGCAGGGTTTCGAGGAGGTTCGTCGCCATGGGGTTGGGCTCTTAGCAAGGGTTGGTTCGCGGTGCGAGCGGTTCCCACGAGGGCTCTCTGGTTGCGGCGGGAGGGGGGGGGGGGCCCCCCCCCCCCCCCCCCCCGGGGGGGGGGGGGGGGGGGGGGGGGGGGGGGGGGG
>CAZHGG010000361.1:0-6423 GCA_964531755.1 uncultured Polyangiaceae bacterium | reverse complement strand
GCGACGATGGCGTCGACCGCCTCGCGTGTCCCCTTGGCGTCGACCGCGCGGCCGGTGTCGAACGTCTGGATGGCACCGCCATTCAACTGCGCGCTTCCTCGCAGCGCCCAGGCCTGAGCGCCGGCGCGCGAGCCCCTGCACTTCGGCAGGCGCGCGTCCTCGTAGCGCACGGACACCTTTCCGCCGGCGCGGAGCTCGCCCTTCGCCTCGACCTCGCCGCTCGCGCGAAACACCAGGGTGGCGTCGCTGCCCGGAGGCGGGCCCGAGACCTTCACGTGGTAGTTCTGGGAGAACTGCGAGTCGTACGCCTGGCATCCGCCGAGGCTCGTGACCTCGAACCACACCGCGAGATCGCCGCCTTCGGTGAGCGGGATGCGTCCGTCGACGGTGCCGGTCGCGTCGCCGTTCGAGGGCATCTTCGATGAGAGGTCGACGTGCGCCACCTCACCGCCATTGCGCTGATAGTGCCCCGTGAGGGCCCAGCCCCGACCGCCACCGTTCGCCGTGCGCACGCAGTTGCGATCGAGCTTCGGCGCGCGCGCGAGGTCGTACACGATGGCCAGATCCGAGCCCGCGCGGGCCGAGCCCGTGAGCGTGCTCGTGAAGTCGCCCGACAGGCGCAGCGTGGCGCTGGCCTCGCGGAGCTCGCTCTCGTCGGCCGTGGTGGTGCCTTCCGAGGGCGCGCCGCAGCCGAAGGCCGCCACGAGCGGGACGAGAGCGAGGGCGGCGAAGAGCGACCGGGCGGCGACGGGGTGGAGCGACATGGGCACCCCGTTAGCAATGACCGCGCCATACGACACTGACCCACATTGCCCGCACTTTCGGGTGCGCGCAGCGGCCAAGGCTCCGTTTCGGGTGGATCGTTCGTTCCCCCGTTCGTTCCCCCGGCTGCCACGCGCGGCGCAACGAGGCCGGCCACCGATGCGCTACCCTGGCGTCGTGCGACCCACCCCAACGCGCCTCACGCGCACCGCGCTCCTCGCATCGACCGTCGGCCTCGCGTTTGGCCTCGCGCTTGGCCTCGCGCTCACGTCGACCGGGTGCTCGTCGCGCCTCGAGCCGCCCGAGAGCGTGGCCAAGCGCTACCTCGAGCTCGGCGCGCAGGGAGATCTCTCGAAGGTGCGGCCGCTGGTGCTCCCGCGGTGCGCGACGACCGGCGTCGGCGCGGTCGACGCGGTGAAGATGCTCGGCGCCCGCATGACCGTGACGGAGATCACGACCACGCGCGAGGGCGACGCGAACGCGAGCGCGGACACCGCGACTGTGCGCTACACGCTGAAGGGGTCGCTCGAGGCCAAGAACGGGCGCACCGAGACCGACATCTTCGGCAAGCCCGCCACCGTGAAGGTCGCGGCGATGTCGCTGAAGGGGCTCACGAAGTCGGGAGAGCTCTCGCTCGTGCGGGAGGGCCGACAGTGGCTGGTGTCGTGCCCGTGAGCCTCGCCGCGCGAGGGTAGTCCGAGGCCGCTTCGCGCGCTCCGCCGGGACAAACCCGCTATACCCTTGGGGCGATGGAACTCCTCGAGCGCCGCGTCTACCGCGGCCCCAGCCTGTACGCGCACTTCCCCGTCATCCGGCTCACCGTCGATCTCGGCGCGCTGGAGGCCTGGCCGAGCGCGAAGCTCCCGGGGTTCAACGAGGCGCTGCTCGCGGCCATCCCCACGCTGCGCGCGCACACGTGCTCGTACGACGAGGCCGGGGGGTTCGTGCGCCGGCTCGAGGAGGACGGCGGCACCTGGCTCGGCCACGTGCTCGAGCACGTCGCGATCGAGCTGCAGCAGCTCACCGGCGCGAAGGTGGTGTTCGGCAAGACCCGCGGCGAGGGCGCGCCCGGCCGCTACCACGTGGTGTACGAATACGAGGAGGAGCGCGTCGGCGAGGCCGCGGGCAACCTCGCCCTGCGCCTGCTCGAAAGCCTGCTCCCCCCCGACCTCCGCGCGAGCGCCCCGAAGGAGGGCGAGCCGCCGTTCGACTTCGCGACCGAGCTCGTCGAGCTCATCGACTTCGCGCAGCGGCGCCAGCTCGGCCCCTCCACCGGCGCCCTCGTGCGCGCGGCCGAGGCGCGCGACATCCCGTGGCTGCGCCTGAACGATCAGAGCCTCATCCAGTTCGGCCACGGCAAGCACCAGAAGCGCATCCAGGCGACGGTCACCTCCGAGACCCGGCACATCGCGGTCTCGATCGCGTCCGACAAAGAGGAGACCAACCGCATCCTCGGCGATCTCGGCCTGCCCGTGCCGCGCCAGCGCGTCGTGCGGTCGGCGGAGGCGGCGGCCGCGGCCGCGTCGCGCCTCGGCTACCCCGTGGTCGTCAAGCCGCTCGACGCGAACCACGGGCGCGGCGTCGCGCTCGATCTGCGCACGGGCGACGAGGTCCGCGCGGCCTTCGAGAAGGCGCGCGAGCACTCGCGCAGCGTCGTGGTGGAGAACTTCCTCGGCGGCTTCGACCACCGCATGCTCGTCGTCGGCGGCGAGCTCGTCGCGGTCGCGAAGCGCGTCCCCGGGCACGTGGTGGGCGACGGCGACCACACGGTGGCCCAGCTCGTCGACCTCGTGAACGCCGATCCGCGCCGCGGGATCGGCCACGAGAAGGTGCTCACGCGCCTTGAGCTCGACGGCCAGGCCGAGCGCCTCATGACCGCGCGCGGGGTCACGCCCGACACGGTGCTGCCCGCGGGCGAGGTGCTCTTCCTCCGCGGCACGGGGAACCTCTCCACCGGCGGCACCGCGATCGATCTCACCGACGTGGTGCACCCCGACAACCGCGAGATGGCCATCCGCGCCGCGAACGCGATCGGCCTCGACGTGTGCGGCGTCGACTTCATTACATCTGACATATCCGAGAGCTACCGCGAGGTGGGCGGCGGCATCTGCGAGGTGAACGCGGCGCCTGGGTTCCGCATGCACGTGGCGCCCACCGAGGGCAAGCCCCGCGACGTGGCCGGCCCGGTCATCGACATGCTCTTCCCGAAGGGCTCGCAGGCGAAGATCCCCATCGCGGCGGTCACGGGCACGAACGGCAAGACCACCACGGCGCGCATGCTCGCGCACATCCAGAAGATGAACGGCCACACCGTGGGGCTCTCCACCACCGACGGCGTGTACATCGACGGCGTGCGCACCGTGGCCGGCGACATGACCGGCCCGCAGTCGGCGCAGATGGTCCTGCGCGACCCCGCCGTGGATCTCGCGGTGCTCGAGACCGCGCGCGGCGGCCTGCTCCGCGCCGGCATGGGCTACCGCAGCTGCAACGTGGGCGCGGTGCTCAACGTCACCGCCGACCACCTCGGCAGCCGCGGCGTCGAGACGCTCGAGCAGCTCGCCGAGGTGAAGCGCATCGTCGTGGAGGTGGCGCGCGACTGCGCGGTGGTCAACGCCGACGACCTCCACTGCCTGCGCATGGCCGACCACACGCGCGCGGCCCGCATCGCCTACGTCACGATGAACCCGCGCCACGAGCTCGTGAAGAAGCACCTGCGCGCCGGCGGGCTCGCGGCAGTGCTCGAGGACGGCATCAACGGGCAGATGATCACCCTCTACGACAAGGGCTCGCACCTGCCGCTCTTGTGGACCCACCTCATCCCCGCGACCATCGAGGGCAAGGCGCTCCACAACGTGCAGAACGCGATGTTCGCCGCCGTGATGGCCTACGCGATGGGCGTGAAGGTCGAGAACATCCGCCAGGGGCTCCGCACCTTCGACACCTCGTATTTCCAGGTGCCCGGCCGCACGAACCTCTTCGACAAGCTGCCCTTCAAGGTCATCCTCGACTACGGGCACAACCCCGCCGCGATCTCGGCCATGACCGCCCTCGTGCGGCGCCTCGAGTGCAGCGGCCGGCGCATCTGCGTGCTGTCGGCGCCGGGCGATCGGCGCGACGAGGACATCCGCGCGATCGCGCGGATCGCCGCGGAGGCCTTCGACTTCATCATCCTCCGGCGCGACGACGATCCGCGCGGCCGCGGGCCGCAAGAGGTGCCGCGCCTGCTCGCCGAGGAGCTCGCGGCCGCGGGCTACCCGAAGGAGCAGATCGAGCTCGTGATCGACGAGCGCGAGGCCACCGAGGCGGCCCTCCGCGCGGCCAAGCCCGGTGACCTCGTGCTGCTCTTCGCCGACAACATCTCGCGCACCTGGAAGCAGGTCATCTACTTCAAGCCCGAGTGGCTGGACCGCCCGCCCCCGGCGGCGCCCGCGGCGCCCCCCTCCGTGACCGACAGCGGCGTGACAGGCGGCCTCTACGCGGGCGAGCCCACGGACGGCGCCGCCCTCGGCACCGACGGCCTCGCGGTGATCGAAGACGAGCGCGGCGTCCGCCTGGCGCGCGAGCAGGACGACTGAGCCCGCCCGCGCCCATGTTGCTCGTCGACGCACGCCGCCTCACCGGCCCCAGCCACCTCGCGGGGGTGCCGCTGGTGCTCGTCGAGCTCGCGCTCGCGCCCGGCGAGACCGCCGCGCGCGCCCTCGCGCTCTACCTCGAGGAGCTCGGCCGCCTCCGCGAGGCGGTCGGGCTCGAGCCCGAGGTCGACGTGGTCACGCGCGAGCACCGCGGCGGGGTCGTGTTCGGCTACCCCGCGCCGATCGACGCGATGCTCGCGTGCACCGACATGAGCGAGTGGGCCGCGGAGAGCGCGTGCGCGCGCGCGCGGGGAGAGAGCGCGCTGCCCCTGGAGGCCAAGGCGGAGGAGATCGCGGCGGCGCTCGCCCACGAGCAGAACCCCGCGCGCGCGGCGCTGGTCGACGAGGCCGCGCGCCGCGGGCTCCCGGTGCTGTGGGACGACGAGCGCACGAGCGTGGGCCTCGGCTGCCGCTCGGTCACCTACGCGAACGACGCCATCCCGCCGCCGGACGAGGTGCCGTGGGCCACGCTCGGGGTCGTCCCCGTGGCGCTCGTGACGGGCACCAACGGGAAGACCACGTCGTCGCGCCTGCTCGCCCACCTGGCCACGCGCGCGGGCTTCGTCGTGGGCGCCACGTCGAGCGACGGGGTCGTCATCGGCGGCCGCGCGGTGGAGGAGGGTGACTGGACCGGTCCCGCCGCCGCGCGCCTCGTGTTGCGCGATCCCTCGGTCGAGCTCGCGGTGCTCGAGACGGCGCGCGGGGGCATCTTGCGCCGCGGGCTCGCGGTCGACCGCTGCGACGTCGCGCTCCTCACGAACGTGGGCGCCGACCACGTGGGCAGCTACGGCATCGACGACGTGAACGCGATGACCCGCGTGAAGGGCGTCGTCGCCGAGATCGTCCCCGCGTCGGGCACCGCGGCGCTGAACGCGCACGATCCGAACCTCGTCGCGTTCGCCGACGGGCTCCGGGCCCGCGTGACGCTCTTCGCCGATCTCGACGCGCCCCGCGACGCCGCCGCCACTGCAGCGACCCTCGAGGGCCTCGCGCGGCACGCGGCCGAGGGCGGCGCGAGCGTCGTGGCCGAGGGCGGCCACCTCGTGCTGCGCGCGCCCCCTGGGCCTCCTCGCACCTTTGGCCACATCAACGACCTGCCCATCACGTTCAACGGCGTCGCCCGCTACAACGTGGAGAACGCGCTCGGCGTGGTGGCCGCGGCGGTGGGCCTCGGCCTCCCCGACGACGCGATCCGCGCGGGCCTCGCGAGCTTCCGCAACGAGGACAACCCGGGGCGCGGCCAGGTGCTGGAGCGCCGCGGCGTCCGGGTCCTGCTCGACTTCGGGCACAACCCCGAGGGCGTGCGCGCGGTCATGGCCCTCGCGCGGGCGCTGCTCGCGGAGGGCGGCGGCCGCGAGCTCACGGTCCTCACCGGCAGCGCAGGCGACCGCAGCGACGCCGATCTCGTGGGCATCGCGCGGGCCGTCGTCGAGGGCGGCGCGACGAGGGTCTTCGTGCGCGAGATCGCCGGGTACCTGCGCGGGCGGGCGCCGGGCGAGGTGCCGCGGCTCCTTGGCCGCGCCTTGGTCGAGGCTGGGCTCGAAGAGGGCGCGCTCGCGTTCGCCGAGGGCGAGGTCGACGCGCTCGACCGAGCGATCGCCGCGTCTCGGCCGGGCGACCTCGTCGCGCTGCTCATCCACGTGGAGACCGAGGCCGTGCGCGACTACCTGGCGACGTGACGTGAGCCCGGCCCGGGGGCGCGCGCCAGGACTCCGGGGTGGTGCGGGCGCGCGCCTTCGGCTATGGCTACCGTGTCCTTTGGGGGTCCCACTCACTCGGCTCGCGCCGCTCGCCCTGGAGTCTCGCCCGTGAAGATGCCCCGCCGCCTGTCGCTCCTCCTCGGCTCCGCGTTCGTGGTCGCGTGCGGCGCCGCAACCGAGCCCCCCACCGAGGGCGACCCCACCTCCACCCCGCCCGGGGCCACGCCGGAGAGCACGCCCCCGAGCGGCGCGCAGGCCAGCGACGCCTCCCCGCGCCCCGACGCGCGCGCCCCAGGCGACGGCGGCGTCGCGACCGACGGCCAGACCCC
>CAZHGG010000360.1:0-6432 GCA_964531755.1 uncultured Polyangiaceae bacterium | reverse complement strand
ATGGGCACCGACGGCGTCTACACGAGCGGCTACCTCGAGAACAGCCGCGACGACAAGGGCAACCCGGCGTCGCGCAACGCGGCCGAGGGCGTCTACGGCACGAACCCCGACACCAACCCGCCCACGCCCGAGTACAACGAGATGAAGAACATCTTCACCGCGTACTTCCCGCTGAAGGCTGGCGAGGACGTGCCGGCGTTCGTGGCCAACACCTACGATGCGGCCGTGCTCATCGCCCTGGCCATCCAGCAGGCCGGCACCGCGACCGACCGCGTGAAGATCCGCGACGCGCTCTTTCAGGTGTCGCGGGGGGGCAAGGCGTATTCGCCGGCGCAGCTCAACGAGGCGCTGCTCGCCATCCGCCAAGGCGACGACGTCGACTACAACGGCGCCTCGGGCACGGTCGACTTCGACGACAACGGGAACGTCGAGGCGGGCTTCATCGTGTGGAAGGTCGAGAAGGGCCAGTTCGTGACCGCCGGCCGCATCCCGCAGAAGGACCTAGGGAACTGATCGTACGAAGCTCCCCGTCTCGCTCGCCTGGCCTCGCGCGGTCTCTGCTCCTGCTCGCGGTGGGTGCGCTGGGTGTGGGCTGCGCGGCCATCGGGCCGCCCCTCGTGCCGCTCGCGTTCGGCCCGTGCCGCTACGACGGGGCGCTCACGTTCCACCTCTCGGGCATCGGCGCGCCGCGCTGGGGCGGAGCGACCCTGTGGCGCGACCGGGGTGAGAGCCAGGGCCTCCGTGGCGCCGTGCCCGGGGGCACCCTCGAGGTGGCGTTCTCGACCGAGGGTCCCACGACGGCGCTGCGCTTCGAGCAGCCGCCCGTCGAGGTGTTTCGCGGGACCGAGCGCGTGAGCACCCCGTGGCGGCGGATCGAGGCGGGGCGCGCGGACGGCGCGTGTGGCTTCTCGCACGTCGCGTCCTTCGACCTCCGCGCGCTGCCGCCCGGAACGTACACCCTGGTCCATCGGCGGGCGCGCGGGCTCGGCGGCGGGGTCCGCTGCGGCCGAGAGCGCTGCGCGTGGGGCACCTACGCGGGCGAGGACGCGCTCGTCACGGCGCTCACGCTGCCAGGCCCCGAGGCGTCGACGGAGCTTGAGGCGAGCGCCCTCGACCCGAACGCCCAGGTCCGCTTCGGGCGCGCCGCGGAGTGCTACGACCGCGCGCTGCTCGCGGGCGCCGCGCTGCACGAGGTGGAGCTCTCGCTCGAGCTCCGCGCCCGGCCGGACCGGGCCTACGGCGTCGCCGAGCTCGCGAGCCTCGCGCCCTCCTCGGGGCAGCCGGAGGTCCCCGAGGCCAGCGCGCTGTACGGCTGCGTCCGCGAGGCGTTCGGAGCGCCCCTCTGGCTCGACGCGAGGCCCCGCGGCGCGTGGAGCGCGCGCTATCAGGTCGTGGTCGCGCGCTCAGGGCAGCGGGTCAAGGTCTCGGGCACGCTCGTGGGCCTCGCCCCGCTCGACGCCCCGACACACCCCTAGCCGTGCGGTGCGCGCCGAGACGGGCAGCGCCCGCGAAGCCCTAGGCAAGCCGCGGTCGCGCGCTTCGCGCTAGGTTACTCTTTCCAGAGGAATTTCCAGGGGTTGTGCTTGAGATCGCGCACCATCTCCTGCACGTCGTCGTAGATCGCCTCGTCCATCACGAGCGAGCCCACGGTGCCCTCGCCCTTCTTGATGTGCGTGACGATCGCCTGCGCGTCCGCGGCGGTCGCGTTGGCGCGCGCGGCGAGCTGGGCGACCTCGTCGAGGGTCTTCTTGAGCTTCGCCTGCTCCTCCGGGCTCCCGACCGTCGCCGAGACCCGGTTGATGTTCGCCATGGCCTCCTTGGCGTCCTTCAGGAGCGGGCCGGAGTCGCGCTGCAGCTCCTGCGAGATGCGGTCGATGTTGTCGATGGTGCGCGCGATCTTCGGGTTGTCGACGTAGCGGATCTTCGCGTCGTGGGTGAGCTGGTTCGCCTCGGCCGAGAGCGCCTCGAGGTTCGCGACGGTGCGGTTGATGCGCTCGCGGTTGTCGCTGAGCACGCCGTTCAGGTTCTTCAGCAGGCCCGCCGTGTTCGTCGCGATGTCGGAGATGAGCTCGCGGTTGTTCCGGATGCCGTTCATCGTCGTGTCGAGCAGCTCGTACGCCTTCGCGAGGAACAGATCGAGGCGCGGCGGATCGATGCCCTTGACGATCGCGTTCTCCTTGAGCGCCGGCTTGCTCACCGAGCCCGGCTCCACGGCCATGAACTGCTCGCCCAGCACGCCCTGCGTGGTGACGTAGAAGTCCGCGTCCTCGTGGATGGCGTCCTGCACGCGCTTCTCGAGGGCGATCTTCGCGCGGATGAGCGTGCGCCGGTTCGTCTTCGGGTCGACGACGCCGCCCATGAACTTGAGGTCCTCGACCTTGCCCACCTTCACGCCCGCGACGCGCACGGGCGCGCCGGCCTGCAGCCCGCCCGGGTTGTCGAAGTCGACGTACAGCGTGTAGGTCTTCTCGAACGAGAGGCCGCCCATGATGAGGAGGAAGCCGCCAAGGATCGTCATCGACACGAGGATGAGGATGCCGACCTTGACCTCGATGGAACGCTCTTTTGCCATTCTTCGCGGAGCTCCCGGGCGGCAAGAGACGAAGAGGCGCTCGCCCGCAGCCTGGTTATAGAGCAACGCGTCGCGCCGCGGGGAAGAAGGCTTCTCGCCGCGTGGCGTTTTCCCGCGCCGCGCCCGCGCGCCGGCGCCGGCGGCCCGGGCCTCCCCCGGACGCGGGCCCGGCGGCTACATTTCCATGGGGCCGGTAGCGTGGCCGCGGATGAACTGGTGCACGACGCCGTCCTCGCAGCGCTGGAAATCGTCCTGCGTCCCGAGCATCTTCACGTGGCCCTTGTAGAGCATGACGATCCGCTGCGCGATCGTGAAGATGCTCGTCAGGTCGTGGCTCACGACGATCGACGTGACGCCCGTGGAGTCCGACAGCTCGTGGATGAGGCGGTCGACGCGGCGGGCGCTCACCGGGTCGAGCGACGTCGTGGGCTCGTCGAAGAGCACGTAGCGGGGATCGAGCGACAGCGCCCTCGCGATGGCGACGCGCTTGCGCATGCCGTCGCCGAGCTCGGTGGGGTACTTGTCCGCGAAGTCTTGCATGTGGACCCGCACGAGGAACCGCTTGCCCTCCTCGAGGGCCTCCTTCTGGGTCATGTTCTTGTGCTTGCGGAGCGGGAGCGCGATGTTCTCGACGCACGTGAGGCTGTCGAACAGCGTCGAGTGCTGGAACACCATCGCGCACTTCTTCCGTACGGGCCCCATGCGGACCTCGTCGAACTTCGAGACCTCCTCGCCGTCCAGCCAGATCTCGCCCGAGTCGGGGTAGAGCAGCCCCACGAGGTGCTTGATGAGCACGCTCTTGCCCACGCCCGAGGCGCCGATGATGAAGAAGACCTCGCCCTCCTTCACCTCGAACGAGACGCCGTGGAGCACGGCCTTCGGACCGAACGACTTCTTGATGTTGATGAACTGGATGCCGCGCGTGCCCGGGGTGACGGGCGGAGCGACGAACGTGGGGCGGGGCGGGGCTTGCGTCACGGGACCAACTCAGCCAGGGAAGATGATGAAGCCGGCCGCCGAGATGAAGAAGTTCAACATGATGATCGCCAGCGAGGTGTTGACCACCGCGCGGGTGGTCGCCCAGCCGACGCCCTCGGAGCCGCCGAACGTGGAGAGGCCGCAGTACCCGCTGACGATGGGGATCGCGGCGCCGTAGGCGATGCACTTGGTGAGCCCGATGGTGACGTCGCCCACGTCGACCAGCTTGGCGTTGAAGAACGTCGCGAAGGGCACGTCGAAGGCGACGTACGCGGTCACGGCGCCCGAGCAGAAGGCGATGGCGCCTGCCCACACGATGAGCATGAGCGTCATGACGATGCTCGCCTTGAAGCGCGGCACGAGCAGAAAGTCGATGGGGTCGGCCGCGCACATGCGGAGCGCGTCGACCTGCTCGGTCACCACCATGCTCCCGATCTCGGCGGCGATGCCCGCGCCCACGCGCGTGGCGAGCATGAGCGCGCCGAGCGAGGCCGCGAGATCGCGCACGAGCAGCTCGAGGTACGTCGCCCCGAGGAGCGTGAAGTCGGGCACCACGCGCTTGGCCTGCAGGCCCGACTGGTACACGAGGATCATGCCGATGAAGCCCATCGTGCACGTGAGGAAGAAGAGCGACTTGTTGCCGATCTCGTACATCTGCAGGGCCATGGCGCGCGGCTCGCGTTTGCCCCGGAAGCTGTAATACAGGGTGCGGACGAAGACCGAGTAGAGGTCGCGCCCGCCGAGCGCGAGGTCGATGGCCGCGGCGCCGAGCGAGCCG
Organism: uncultured Polyangiaceae bacterium; assembly: GCA_964531755.1. GTDB lineage: Bacteria > Myxococcota_A > Polyangia > Polyangiales > Polyangiaceae > JAAFHV01. The sequence goes on along the minus strand of CAZHGG010000360.1, from coordinate 2,104 downwards.
AACATGCCCCCGTCGTCGTCGTCGGGGGCCGCCTCGGGCGTGGTCTCGGACTGCTGGGCCGCCATGTCGCTTCAGCCGAGCACGAGGCTGACGAGGTAGTCGAGGAGGAGGATGCCCGCTGCGCTCGCGACGACGGTCGCGTTCACCGAGCGCCCCACGCCGGGCGCGCCCCCGGTGGTGCTCACCCCGAAATGGCAGCTCGCGAGCCCGATGACGCCGCCGAAGACCACGCTCTTCACGAGCCCGTTGGCCACGTCGGAGAAGTTGAGGAGGCCGCCCGTGAGGCCGTTGTAGAAGGTGCGCGGCTCCACCGCGAGCAGGCCCTTGCCCGTGTACGCGGCGCCGAAGAGCGCGAGCGAGTCGGCGAAGAGGGTCATGAGGAAGAGCGTGACGACGATGCCGACGAAGCGCGGCGCGATGAGAAACGCGATGGGGTCGATCGCCAGCACGCGGAGCGCGTCGAACTGCTCGGTGACGACCATCGTGCCGAGCTCGGCGGTGTTGTTGGCGCCCACGCGGCCGGAGATCATGAGCGCGCACAGGAGCGGCGCGACCTCGCGCAGCGTGCTGAAGCCCGCGCCCCAGCCGAGCAGGCCCTCGGCGCCGTAGCGCTTCACGATGGGCGCCGCCTGGACGACCATGATGGCGCCCGTGAAGAGCGCCGTGACCACCACGATCGGCAGCGACTTGACCGCCATCTTGTAGAGGTTCTTCCACAGCTCCGAGCGGTCGATGCGCCCCGAGAAGAGCCCCACCGAGATCTTCCCGAGCAAGATCGCCATGCCTCCCGCGGTGAACGCGATCGAGAAGAACGCCGCGCCCATGCTCTTCAGGAGCGGGTGCTCTTCGGCTGTGTCGGTCCCGGGCTGCGCCATCGCAACCCAGCACGCTACCACGACGCCTGCGGGCCGCGACACGATATCCCGCGCGGCCTGCCCGCTCCGTGGGGCCTGGTCGGCGGGCTAGTCGGGGTTGAAGAACCACTCGACCGTGCCGAGGACGAGCGCGTTGACGGCCGTGACGCCGAGGGCGAGCAGGACCCCGAGCGCGAAGCCGAGCACCGAGCGGCGGGTGCGCGCGAAGTGCACGGGGAGCGCCAGGACGCCGAACACGACGAGCGCGGCGTCGCGGCTCGGCGCGGGCCAGCAGCGCTCGCGCGCCTCGGGCGAGAGCCGGCGCTCGTCGCGCAGCACGACCGCGAACAGGGCCCCGGTCGTGACGGCGAACGACACCAAGATCTCGACCAGCTCGAGCACGCCGAGAGTGTCGCAGCGACGGCTGGCCCCGTCGAGCGCCGCGTCGCGCGTGCACGGGCCCTGCGCCGTGATACGCTGGCCGCATGGTGAGGTTGCTCGCGGTGCGCGTCGGGTGGGTGGCGGTCGTGGGCGCGCTCTTCTTCGGCCGCGACATGTGCCTCGGCGGGAGCAAGCGACCCGCGCCCCCACCCGAGCCCGCGGACAGCCGCGACTCGTCCCTCGACCGCGGCGCCGCGTCGCCCGCGCCGGTGGCGCTCGAGCCGACGAGGAGCGTGACTCGTGGGTGACGCGCACACCTGGACGCTGAGGTTCGGCTGGCTCCTGGTCGCGGGTGGCCTGCTCGTCCACCGCGACATGTGCCTCGGCGGAGGCAACCCGCCGCCCCCGGTCGACAGCGGGCCGGTCGACTCGTCGTCCGACACCGGCAAGGACGCGCGCAACCGGGCGCCGCGCCCGGTGGAGCGAGGCGCCGCGCTCGCGGCACCTCACGGTCGCGAAAAGGTCTGACCTGATGGTCGCGCGCGCGCGCCCGGTGCTCGATCCGCTCGGCGCGCTCGACGGCGTCCGGCGCTCGGTCGTGCGCGCGTCGGGCCCGCTCGCGCGGTGGCTGCTCGTCGACCGCGAGGCGCGCGTCGCGGCGTTCGGCTGCGTGGGCCTCGTCGTGGCCTTCGCCCTCGCGCTCGCGTGCCCCGGCTGGGCCATCGGCGTGGGCACGGTGGTGCTCGGCGTGCCGCACGTCGTGTCGGACGTCCGCTACCTCGTCGTGCGTCGCGGCCTCGCGCGGCGCGCGTCCCTCTACGCGGGCGTGCTGGTCGCCGCGGTGGGCACGCCGCTCGGGCTCGGGCTCC
>CAZHGG010000359.1:2571-6448 GCA_964531755.1 uncultured Polyangiaceae bacterium | reverse complement strand
CTTCGCGCTCGAAGCCGCGCGGCTGCTCGCCGCGCTCGAGCAGGGCGCGGGCGGCGCGCCGTCGCCCCGCCGCTGGTGGCGGCCGCGATCGGGCTCGCGCTGTGGGAGGCCGTGGCCCGCGGGCGCTCGATCCCCGCGTATCTCCTGCCGCCGCCGAGCGCGGTGGCCCGCGCGATGGTCGCGGAGGCGTCGACGCTCGCGTCCGCCACGGCGACCACGGCCGCCGCGGCGCTCGCCGGCTTCGTCGCGAGCGCGGTGCTCGGGGTCGCGTTCGGCTTCCTCCTCGCGTCCTCTCGCACGATCGAGCGCGGCCTCTACCCTTACGCGGTGATCCTCCAGACCGTGCCGATCGTCGCCATCGCCCCGCTGCTCGTGCTGTGGTGCGGCGTGGGCTCGCGCGCCGTCGCGGCCTCCGCGTTCATCGTGTCGGTCTTCCCGGTCATCACGAGCGCGCTCGCCGGCGTGCGCGCCGTGGACCCCTCGCTCCGCGCGCTCTTCACGCTCTACCGGGCCTCCCGCCTGCAGGTGCTGGTGAAGCTCGAGCTGCCGGGGGCGGCCCCGCAGATCGCCACCGGGCTCCGCGTCGCCTGCGGGTTGGCGGTGATCGGCGCCATCGTGGGCGAGTTCGTGGCGGGCTTCTCGGAGGGTAGCCCGGGCCTCGGCATCCTGGTGATGACCTCGTACCGGCAGCTCCGCACCGACATGCTCTTCGCCGCGGTGGCCTGCTCGTCGCTCCTCGGCATCGCGATGCTCGGAGCGGTCTCGCTGGTGTCCCACGTGCTCCTGCGCCGCTGGTGCGCCCCCGAGCGGTAGAAGCATCGACGGACCGAGCCCCGATGCGGCGCGCGCGCGGCGGGCGCGTATCCGCGGGCTGCAAGGCGCGCCGATCGGGTATGGAGGGGTGTATGCGCCGCCGCCTCGCCCTCGCCCTCGCCCTCGCCCTGACCATCGTCGCGCTCGGCTGCAAGGGAGGCCCGAAGCCCGAGGCCTCGGGCGGCGACGCCGCGGCGACCGCGCCCACGCGCGTGAAGGTGCAGCTCAACTGGGTGCCCGAGCCGGAGTTCGGCGGCCTCTACGCGGCGCGCGAGCTCGGCGCCTACACGCGCGCGGGGCTCGACGTGGACATCGTGGGCGGCGGGCCCGGCTCGCCTGTCGTCCAGCTCGTGGCGAGCGGCCAGGCCGACTTCGCCGTGGCCGGCGCAGACGACGTGGTCGTCGCGCGCTCGCGCGGCGCGGATCTCGTCGCCGTCTTCGGCACCTTCCAGACCTCGCCTCAGGGCATCATGGTGCACGCGGGCAAGAACCTCGCGTCGCTCGCCGACCTCAAGTCGGGCACGCTGGCCCTGGAACCCGGCCTCCCCTTCGGCATGTATTTGAAGAAGAAGTTCGGGTTCGCGGGCGCAAAGCTCGTGCCGTACGACGGGGGCATCGCGAAGTTCCTGGCGGATCCGACCTACGCGCAGCAGTGCTACGTCACCTCCGAGCCCCTCGCCGTGAAGAAGAAGGGCGAGACCCCGCTCGTGTTCCTGGGCGCCGACGCGGGCTTCAACCCGTACACGAACATCCTCGTCACGCGCGGCGCGATGCTGAAGGAGAAGCTGCCGCTCGTGCGGGCCTTCGTCGCGGCCTCGGCCGAGGGCTGGCGCGCTTACCTGAAAGACCCGGCGCAGGCGAACGCCGTGATGGCGCGCCTGAACACGGCGATGGACGCCGAGACGTTCGCCGCGGCGGCCGCGGCCCAGCGACCGCTGATCGAGACCGCGGAGACCGCGAAGGCCGGCCTCGGGGTGATGACCGAGGCCCGCTGGACCACGCTCGCGTCCCAGCTCGCGGACCTCGGCGTCGTCCCGAAGGCCCTCCCCGCGAACGAGTACTTCACGGTCGTCTCCCCCCCGCAGTGACGTGGCCGCGCGCCGGAGGGCACGTGCCCACGCTCCGCGCGTGAGCGCTATTCGAGCTGAGCGAGCAGCTGGACGAGCCGGTCCTTCGTGGCAGCCTCGAGCCCCGCCTCGCGCGCGAGCGCGCTCGTGAGCGTGGCCTTGCCGGCCTCCTTCGCGCCGGCGCGAACCTGGAGCTCGCCGAGCGTCGTGAGCAAGGTCGGATCGTCGGGCAGCATGGCGAGCCCGCCCTGGAGGAGCGTCCACGCCTCCGACGCCTTCCCCAACCCGGCGAGTTCGAACGCGTGGTAGCCCACGAGCTCGGTCAACCTCGAGAACGAGGGGATGGGGATCCCCACGAGCGCGGCGACGGCCTCGCGGACCGCCCTCGTGGCCGAGGCCGTGTCGTTCGCGGCGGCGGCGGCGACGAGCCTCTGCACGGCGCGCTCCGCCTCCACCAGCGCGAGCGTCGCGGTGGTGGTGACCAGCGCCTGCATGCGGGGGAGCCCCACGTGCTCGAGGTAGCTCGCGAGGGGCAGGTCCTTCGCGGCGAGCCGCTGGACGATGCGCGCCTCGTCGGCCGCCTCGAAGCCGACGTAGGCCTCGACCCGCGCGTCCCACCGCCGGAAGACGCCCTCGCGCGGGAGGGTGACGAAGTCGGTCTCGACGGTGCGCCCGCCCGCCGTGGTGCGCACGCGATGGCGGCCCGGCGGGACGGCGAAGAAGCCCTGGGTACCGGCGCCGAGCGAGAGGCCGTCCGCCTCTCGGTAGGGGGACCGCGGGCGCTCGGCCAGGAGCTCGGCGTCGGCGAGATCGCGGAGGCGCACCATGTCGAGCTCGGTGGTCCCCCAGCTCGCCCCCGCGAGCACCACCACGCACGCGTCGGGGCCCGAACACGCGTCGGCGAGCTCCAAGCGCCCCGCCTGTTTGTCGGACGACATCTCTCCGAACGCCGCCGCTTGCATCCGGCTATTGAGCTCCAAGAGGGCGGTCTCGGCCGCGGCGTCAGAGCCGCCGGAGAGCCCTCTCACGATCAGACCAACAGGAATTATCATTTGGATCCCCTCACCGGCGCCTCTCACGAGGTCCGGACCCATGCCTACTTCGTGACGCTCTTCACCGATGTCCCCGAGCGGTAGAAGACATGTGTCGGTGTAATATACATGGGACCGGAGACAGGGTCGGCCACGAGCGGGGTCAGCGTGCAGGTGCCGGCGGCCGCGATCTCGGCGAGCGTGCAGCGGCCGAGCCTCGTGTCGCTGCCGACGTAGAGGTGGGTGGCGTCGAGGTTGAAGACGGTCCCGAGGGCGCCGAGGCTCACCCACGCCGCGCAGGGGGCCGCCGTGGGGCAGGCCTCGAGCGCGCCATCCCGCAGTACGACTACGGTGGGGTGGGTCACGGCCGGTCCAACGGGGCTCCCGCCGATGCTCGTGCCCGCGGTGGGCAAGGTGGGGAAGGGGCCACCCGTGCCCGTCGGCGCAGCGAGCCCCACGCCGAGCGTCACGTAGCTCCCGAAGTTCTCGTGGCTCGTCCCGATCGCTGCGGTGCGGTTCGTGACGTACGTGTGCCGGATGGTTCGGTAGGTGGGGGTGCCCGTGACGAACGGGTTCAGGCGGTAGTTGGTCTCGAGGTAGGTCGACCCCACGAAGAGCCACTGCGGGAGGACGGCGCCGCTCCAGGTGATGGTGTCCTCGGCCACCACGGGACCGCCGGCGACGGTGCGCGAGCGGAGCGTGTTCTGGTTCACCATGACAGGGAGGAAGTAGTAAAATTTGTCGTCGGACGCCGCCATGAACGGGTAGCCGCCGTTGACGGCCGACACCGTCCGCACGTTGGTGCACGTCGGCAGCTCGCACGAGTAGTTGTTGGCGCCCGAGCGGTAGTAGACATGCGTCGCGTTCACGTCGTAGTTCACGACGTTGTCGACGAGGGACGTCACCGTCCCCGGGGGGGCCGCGTCGCCGGCCGAGGCGTCCGCCGCGTCGGGTCCCGAGTCCACG
>CAZHGG010000359.1:0-2471 GCA_964531755.1 uncultured Polyangiaceae bacterium | reverse complement strand
CGGGGGGGCCGCGTCGCCGGCCGAGGCGTCCGCCGCGTCGGGTCCCGAGTCCACGGCGGAGGCGTCCGCCGCGACCGCGCCGTCCGCCGCATCGCCGACCGAGGCGTCGACGCCTACGTCCGGCCGCGCTGTGTCCGCCGGCGCGTCGGCCGCTGAGGGCGCGTCCGCCAGAGAATCGCCCGAGTCTCCCGCAGGAGGGGGACCGCCAGCGTCGCCTCCGCCGCCACCCGACGGGGAGCACGCGTATCCAGCGAACACGACCAACACGAGACCCAGGCCCAGGGGGCAGCGCTTCATCCTGCTGATCTCAGCACGTTCCTTCACGCGCCGCCATGGCACGCGCGGGGAGCCGGCCGCGAGCGCCAGGCGACAGAGGATGGAGGCGAACGCGACGAGGCGTCGGGGCGAGGGCGAGAGGCGCCACCTGAGGGGCGCGCTCACCGGCCGGCTCGTGATCGCGACCTCGGGTCGCGACTACGTGCTCACCGACGGCGCCAGCTTCGACTGGCCCGGCGCGCCGAAGAAGCCCACGTCGGACGAGATCGTCGCGCTCGAGGCGGGCGCCCCCCTCCCCCACGCCGCGCTCGTGGCCCGCCGAGACGCGGCGCTGCTCGGGAAGCTGACCCGCTGACGCGCGCCCGCCGCGAGCCCTGGGCTCAGGCCTTGTAGGCGATCGCCGCGCTACTCGGGCCGGCGAGCGGGACGATCTCGGTCCGCGCGAAGCCGGCCTCGCGGCACCACCCATCGAACTGCGCGCCGGTGTAGTCGAAGCCGCCGGGCAGCTCGATGAGCATGTTCAGGGACATGAGCAGGCCGAAAGCGTTCTCGCGGCGCGCGTCGTCGATCACCGCCTCGATCGCGATGAACATGCCCCCGGGAGCCACCGCGTCGTACGCCTTCTTGATGAGGGCCTTCTTCTGGGCCTCGTCCCAGTCGTGGAGGATGTTCCCCATGGTGACGACGTCCGCCTTGGGGAGCTCGTCGCGGAAGAAGTCTCCGCTCTCGACCTTCACGCGCGCCGTCGCGCCGAGCGCCTCGACGTGGCGTCGCGCGATCGGCGCCACCGGCGGCAGATCGAAGGTCGTGCAGGCGAGCTGCGGGTGGCGCATGGCGACGAGCGCCGCGAGGGTGCCGTTCGCGCCGCCGACGTCGCACAACGTCCCGTACTTGCTGAAGTCGACCTTCTCGGCCAGCGCGAGGATGTTCCCCATCTGGATGCCCTGCATCGCGCGGAGAAACTGCTCGAGGCGCGCCTCGTCCGCGTAGATGACCTCGAACGGGTTGCCGCCGCCCTGCTTGAGCTCGTTCTGCGGCTGGCCGGTCTTCAGCGCCTCGGTGAGGTTTCCCCAGAAGGGGTAGAGGCGAGCGTTCGCCATCTCGAGGATCCCGCCCAGGTAAGCGGGGCTGTTCTTGTCGAGGAACTTCGCGCCCTCGGGGTTGTTGCGGTACTGCGCCGAGGCGCCGTCCCCCTCACGCTCCACGAGCTTCAGCGCCACCAGGGCGTCGAGGAAATCGTGCAGGCTGCGCGGGTGCAGGCCCAGGCGATCGCCGAGCTGCGCGGCGGACCGCGGGCCCGACGCGAGCAACGTGAAGAGGTCCAGCTCCACCGCCGACAGCAGCGTCTTCGAGGCCATGAAGCCCATTCCGATCTGCATGATGTGCGCGGGCGTCGTGTGTGCGTGCATCGGCGTGTCCTCCCGTGAAGTGCGGCGTGAGCCTACCGAGCGCCGCCCCCCGCGGTCCATGGTCTCGAGCACGAGACGCAAACGTAAGGTCCGTCCGGGGCCGCGCCTCCACCGCCGCGCCTCCGGGCTCTCGGTGCTAGCCTCGGAGTGGGCGGGGAGTCATGGGCGACGACTACGAGTCCAGCGAGATGCACGACGGCGCGCCGGTCGTTCATCGCGACAAGCACGTCTCCCGCGCCATGGCGCTCCTGCTCGGCGTCCCGGGCTTGCTCACCATGGTGCTCGGCGCGTTCGTGGCGATGACCAACGCGACGGCGTCGAGACCCGTGCCGGCCGCGGCGCTCCCCCTCGTGGTGGCCCTCGTCGTGGGACTCGGGCTCGGGCTGGCCGCGCTCGGCGTGGTGTTCGGCGTGCTTCGCACCGTCGTCACCGCGCGCGCGGTGCACGTGAAATACGGCATGTGGGGGCCCACCATCCCGCTCGACGCCATCCGCTCGTGCGAGGTCGTCGCGTACGATCCGCTCGAGTTCGGCGGCTGGGGGATCCGCCTTGGGCGCAAGGGGGCATGGGCCTACGTGCCGGCGGCCGCGGGCCCCGTGCTCGAGCTCGTCTACGTCGACGAGGCGACGAAGAAGGAGCGGAGGGTGCTCGTGGGGGCGGCCAACGCCGAGGAGACGAGGCTCCAAATCGAGCGCGCGCGAGCGCGGGCGGCGGGGTCGCGCGTGCGGGTGGCCGAGCCCTCGGCGCCGCGCGCGCGTGTCGCGGAGGGACCGGCCCCGCACGCGG